>NZ_JBFULQ010000839.1:0-1727 GCF_054049815.1 Mesorhizobium sp. P5_C1
TCGTTTCGTTGCCGGCCGCAATGAACTCAGCGACGGTCCCATGGTCGCCGATCCCGTTCAAAAGTTTTGACTCGGTTTCAGCATCGCTTCCTCCAAACAATTCGGCCTGCGTGGTCGCAGCGGCTGGACCGAGCGCGCCAATTGGTTTTGCGTCCTGGCACGTCCAGAAAGCCTTGAAAATTTCGGCGGTTTGCTGCACGGCGGGGCCGAGGAGGAGAACGTCGAGGTCGCGGAAATTTGTTTCTGCTGCATCAAAGTAGGCATCGCCGACATTGCGCCCCCCGACAATGGCGATGTCGTCGTCGGCTATCCACGCCTTGTTGTGCATCCTGCGCGTCAATGCAAAAAGCCGCAGGAGAACTTCCATGCCGCGTACAATGCCGCGTGCTCTGACGCCGCTCGGATTGAACAGCTTCAGCTCGATGTTTGGATGGCTGCTCAACGCCAGATATGCAGAATCACTTTTGCGCGGGTTGACGTCATCAAGCAGCATTCGCACGCGCACGCCCCGCTGAGCGGCCCGGAAAACTTCCTGCAGAAGCAAGCGGCCGGTGTGGTCGTCATGCCAGAGGTAGTACATGAGATCGAGAGTGCGAACCGCGCTTCTTGCCGCCAACACACGCGCGGCGAAGGCATCATAATTGTCTGAGATGAGCAGCAAGCCGCTCTTGCCGGTTTTGATATTGTCGTCCCGTGTTCGGGCGATGCAGACATCCATAAGTTGGCGACCTTTTGACGGCGGTCGAAGCCGCTAGAAATAGCCAGCGCTTCAGAGTTCAAACTGATCCACTACCGCGTTGCCAACCCATTGACTCATTTCGGCTCGCTCTTGATTGCCGCAACGAGAGCCTGAACCTGCTGGCCATGTTGTGTGGCAATCTTCAACAGGGTCACGGCCGTTTCGTGGGGTGTCCATCCCTGCGCCTGTGAGGCAGTTACCAAAGCAGCAAATGCGGTCTCCAGTGCGACTTCACAATTGATCTCCCGATCCGGGCTGCCCTCTGGCAATATTGGCGGTTCAACAGTCTGGGTCATGTCGGCTTTGTGCTACCTCCTGAGGCCAAAAAAGCTCAGAACGGCAAGGACGACGACGACGAGCCCGACGAGATAGATAATGCTGTGCACGGTTCGATCTCCTCAAAATGATTTGGCAGACCAAGCTCTCTCGCCCAGCCTTTGAGGATTTGGTGGCAACCCTCGCATCGAGTGAACACTTGGAACTGTCTAATGTTCCAATGCCCATGCCGCCTTTTCTAGATGCGAAGGTTTTCCTCGCCGGACAGATGCGCCGAGCAGCCCATGCTTGAACCAGTACGTGGTCTTCCGTTTCTGCCCTCGCTGAAGATGGCTCGCGCAATCAAAAGCTAAATTAGCAAATCGATGGATCGAAAAAACAAATCGCGCATTTATCACCGGGCTCAATGTCGGGCCGCTGGAGGACAACTCATGAAAAAGACATTGCTCATATTGAGCCTTATYRTTCCGCTCGCAGCATGCTCRCGCACCGAGCAGGGYGCYGCAGTCGGYGGTCTRGGCGGWGCGGCAATTGGTGCMGCCGTAGCCGGTGATCCSGTGAAAGGCGCGATCGTTGGCGGTGCCGCTGGAGCCATTGCGGGCGCGGTGATCGGGCATGCCAGTGAAGCCGGTCAGTGYCGCTACAGAGATMGYAATGGGCGTGTCTACATCGCAMGGTGTCCCGACGGRTATTGATACTATCGGGCCGTGTG
>NZ_JBFULQ010000840.1:0-1725 GCF_054049815.1 Mesorhizobium sp. P5_C1
GGGCTATTGCCCATTGTCTTGATGATCAAGGAAACCCGCCGATCGCGGTCCTGTCCGAACGCGCGAAGATAGGCCTGCAAAACGGCATCCGGGTTCTTTCGGTCCGGGTAGGACGAAAAATCGAATGCAAACAAGAATGCCGTGGAATCCTTTGGAATCTGGAAGCGTTCCCGGTTCGCCTCGATGTTGGGCGGAACGGATATGGCCACTGGAACGTGCACGACGGGACGGTCCGTACCGGCTATGAACGCGTCGCGGACGAAGGCCGTCGGGGCCCAAATCTCGTCCACATGCTGCAAGCTGGTCAGCCATTGCGGGTGGATCAGAGGCAGTTCCCAGAAAGGCCGGRCGATATTGTATCTGTTGTGCAGAACACCGACGCCGACGCCCTGAATGGTTGACCCCAGCATGTCGGCGTTTACGCAGAAAACGTTCACCATTTTGGACGGCCGCGCAGCGATGCGGTGCGTCAGGGCTCTGTCCCTGTGCGACGAAAGAACCTGCTCGTCAAAATTCGTGACATCGTAATTGATGCCCGCGCTCTCAATCGATCGGGCGAGCGAACGCATGGCTTCACCGACGCCCGTCTCTGAAAAAGGGTAACCGATGAGGGATAGACCAGGCGCAAGCGTAGCCTGGGTTGTCGTATCGAAATTCGTGGGCCAGGCACGCCTGAACATCGCATCGAGAAATTGTTTTCGCCTGGCCGGCGGCACCATTCTGTAGAGCCAGCGAATGTGAGGTTGGGCTCTTACGAGAGTTCGATAAGCACGACGCGCGACACGCGCCGCGATCATCGAGGCTTGTTTGGCGGAAACGTCCGCCACTGCGTTTGGGCCGGTCTTCGCAGATCCAAGTTGGCTCATTCTTTCGGCGACCGTTTTCGTGAACCTGGGAGGGATTCCGGCCGACGTCGCGCCGCCGGACATATACCAGTCGGCATAGTTGATCTGGGATCGTCCCTCCTGGAGGGGGAAGTAAGATTGCAGGTCGCGCCTCGTCGTCCAGAGTGCGTGCGCAAGCTGCGTGACCACGCCACCGGGGTTGGGCCTGATGTCGGCTGGACGGTCGAGATTGTCGGGCATCAAGGCGAAGGGATCGCCCTCGAAAGGTTCGAGCTTCTCGCGATAGACAATTCGCGCCAGGCTCGGAATGTCGGTGCCATCGGAAAACGTCCCGAAGCCATAAGGCACTGCAGAGAACCTGCTTGCCCCATAGGCCTCCAACTGGTCGTGATAATCGGCCAACAGGTTTTCCAACTCCTTGGTCGACGTTGGCTTCCACCGCTGCTGGTGCTTTGAAAGGACACTCTGGTCGCCGGGAGTGATCCCGCTAAAATGAAAGAAGGCGAGTGGCGAGCCGTTGACCTCGTATCGTTCACTCGTCTTTTTGATCGTGCGGGTATCGAGGTTCCAGTACGCCACGTTGTAGGCTGGATCGCGCAAGATGTGCGTGCCCGAGCAATAGGCCGGCCACAGGTCCATGAACTTCTGGTCGACGAAAATCCCGTCGCTCAGGCGATTGGCGACACACTCGTTTCGCAGGCGCGTCTCCCACCATTCCAGCAAGGCTGACGTCTCGTCCGTCCTGGCCAGGGCCAGAAATCCCAGATTGTAAATCCCGGCTTGCATGAAGGTCAGGTCGTTTGGGCCTTCGGGATGGAGGTTGGGAGCCAGCGCATGCGGCGTCAGGACGGACGTCGCCCCCTCATCGAACGCCTGCAAG
>NZ_JBFULQ010000841.1:0-1718 GCF_054049815.1 Mesorhizobium sp. P5_C1
ACCCCGACATTGAGCAGGCCAACCGTCGGTCGCGTGATGCCGAAGACAGAGCGCGCCATACCGGTGCCGAGAATGGCGAAATCAATAAGCTGATGGGCGTCGGCACCGATGGTGGCGCCGACGTCGAGCACCACGCTTTCGCCACGTGTCGTCGGCCAGAGCGCTGCAATCGCCGGCCGTTCGATGGTGGCCATGGTGCGCAGGCAGAATTTCGACATCGCCATCAGCGCACCGGTATTGCCGGCAGAGACACAGGCGTCCGCCGACGCTGCCTTGACCGCCTCGACAGCCTTCCACATCGACGACTTCCAGCGGCCGTGACGCAGCGCCTGGCTAGGCTTGTCGTCCATCCTGACGGCGATCTCGCAGTGGAAGAATTCACTGATTTCGGCCAGCTTCGGGAATTTGGCCAGTTCAGGGCGCACCACCTCTTCACGTCCGAAGATGACGAAGCGGATGTCGGGACGGCGGGTCGCGACCGTCATGAGCGCCGGAATGACCACGGCTGGTCCGTGATCGCCGCCCATGGCATCGATGGAAATCCTGATCACGCGGTATTCATCTCACGGTTAGGCGGCAGGTCGCTTTAGTGGTCGCGAAGGTTCGGCGAAAATAGCGGTTTTGGGCTGCCGCACAACCGACTTTTCCGTCGCGGGCGTGGTTTTCAGGATTTTCCCAGCAAGGATCGCAGTTTTTGCTGAAATTCATTCTCCGCCGGTTCGCTCCCGCCGCCGGCATCCAGAGACGCGCCCTGCTTGCGCGGATATGGGTCGATCGCCAGCCCGAAGAACTGTTCGGCGAGCGCCCCGACATCGATCGTGTCGCCGGAAAATGTTTCGGGAGCGTCCGGTCCGTCCGCGTCGAGCAGGATCTCGCCGCCGTCATCGAAACCCTGCCGTCCGAGCTTGGAGTCCTCGGGCAGCAACAGCGCTTCGACCGGCTCGTCGATATGCGCTTCGACAGGCTCGAGCGTGACGATGCAGGCCTGGGTGATGTCGGCTTCGACGCGACCGCTGACCTTCACGCCATTGCGCTTCCATGACGTCACCAGAAGCTCGGCGCGATAGGCTTCGACCGAAAGCAGCCCGTGCTCCTCGGCCAGCGCCGCGCGCTGCGCGGCGTCAGCCTCGATCACCACCGGCAACCCCTTCTGCGGCAGACGGGCGATGTTCGCGCGGAACGATACCGGGCTTTGCGGGTCAATGTGTTTCATCGATCAACCTCCGTTGGCGACGGGAAACGCCACCGTGCCGGAGACTATCGATTCGGATGGCTGGGTGGCCAGCTGATCGCGGGCGTCGGTGACATAGTTGGCCAGCAGCGACGCTTCCGGCCAGGCGCCGGTGTCGGGCCGGACATTGCGGGCAAGGGCCGCGGTGAGCCCGTCATGGTCGTTTCTTTCCAGGGCATCGTCATAGGCGGCGGTTCGGCCATAGAACATCTTTGCCAGCTTTTTCATGCGTTTGGGCACGCCGACATCGCCAATGCCCAATTCCCGCAGCGAATGATCGACATCGAGGAAGAACTCGTCGATCAGCACCTGCGCAACCTCTTGCGCCACGCCGTCCTCGCGGCGCAACCGGTGCTGGAACAGGAACATGTGCAGCGACACCATCTCGAAGCGGCCAAGCGGCGTATCGGGCACATTCCAATGGGAATAAAACACAGTCTGCCGCGCCGCCGCCACGATTTGTGCGTAGAGCGCCTCGGTGATAGCG
>NZ_JBFULQ010000842.1:0-1710 GCF_054049815.1 Mesorhizobium sp. P5_C1
ATGCCCTCCAGTCCGGCCTTGTCGACGAGGTGGAAGATGCTGGCCGCATCACCGGGCAGCGCCTGACTGAATTGGATACGCCTGCCATCAGGGATCATCTTAGCCAGGATCTCGCGACGATCCTCGAGCGGCATGTTTCGCAGATCGTAGCCGTTGACGTGCAGGAGGTCGAAGGCGACGAAATAGAGGTCATGTTGGCGCCGAGTGATTGCTTTGCGCAGCGCTCCGAAATCGGACAGGCCGGCATCGTTCAGCACGATGATTTCGCCGTCGATGATGGCTTCCTCTACGTCGAGTCCAGTGCCGGCCTTTGCGAGGTCGCGATACTTCGATGTCCAGTCGAGACCGCGACGAGTGAAGATCCGCGTCCCGCCGGCATCGATGATGAGCTGCGAGCGGTATCCGTCGAACTTGACCTCGTGAATCCAGTCGCCGCCCTCGGGAGGTTTCTCCACCAAGGTCGGCATCATCGGGGAAATGAACGACAGCCGATAGGCCTTAATCATGCACAGAACCCGCCCAGGAACGCGATTCAAGCCGTGACGCTCGAATCCGTTCCGGAACATTTTAGCTGAATTGAATGTTTATGGGGAAACGGGACGCAAACCAGTGGCCAAAGGCTTTCAGCTGGGCGACGAAGTGACACTTACGGCCACGATCATGAAAGTCCTGCCGGGCGGCCTGTCGAGCGTCAACATCCCCTCTTACAACTACCCCTTCGCCATCGACACGCCGCAGAAGGCCAAGCCGGGCGACAGGGTCGAGATCACCGGGTTCGTGACGCGCATTGACGCCGAGGAGGGCAAGATCACAGGGCGGACGGATGGCGGCGGAATCATCACGGTGGACAGGGAAACTGTAGCGGCCGACGTCGTGAAGGTGACGGGTTGACGAAACTGTCGGACCTTGGCCCGCCGATCTTTAGCAAGAAGCATGGCAAAGACCACGCCAACGAGCGAGATCATTTCCATAAATGCGGTGCCTGCGGGTAGACAATCGATTTGCATGACCTACGGCAGGTCATCTGGCACGAAAAGCCGGGTCACGAGCCGCTTGAATTGGACGCCTGAAAGGAAAGAGGCCGCACATCGCGGCTCGCCTTAGTTCACACTACGCTGAGTGAAGGAAGTTCCGCGTTTGCCAGAGGCACCTCCACCGTCACCTGCCGACCGGTCGCATTCAGCTCAGACGGACGTCGCACTGATCTCCTTTGCCGCGAGATACATGAGCGCCGTTGCCACCTGTCTGCGATCCCATCCGGCGGCCTCTGCTCTTTCGATCATCTCTGAAACCAAAGGCGAGAGGACTTCTCTGCATCCTCTCTCGTATTCCATGTGGGTTGAAGCATGCTGCGGGGCTGGGAGCCCAGTCGCCTTTGCCATCGTCCGTGATCCCCACCTGCCAGCCAACCAGCTTAGCGAAGTTACAGGCTCGACCGACGGTCCAGACCGTGGGTCTTGCTCTCGTCGGCTATTACCTACAGCGCCTCAAGGGTCACTGCAATGCCAGACATCAGCGCGGAAATATCGGGTTTGCCGCCGGGCATTGCGAGTTCTGCCACCCTGGTCTGCAGGGTGGTGCTGAGTTCTTTCAACTTCAGGCGCAGATCGTCGTCCATGACTGTCCTCCGATTGGCTGGAGGCCTAACGCTGCGATTGGCAACCAGTTCCTAGGACCAGCCACTGCCACCCAACGGCTCAAATTTGCGCG
>NZ_JBFULQ010000843.1:0-1710 GCF_054049815.1 Mesorhizobium sp. P5_C1
GGCGGGACCAATGCGAAAGAACATCGCCAGCTTCAGACTTGCCGCGATCCGCTCGGCTCTGTCGACAAACACCGCCGCCGTTTCCGGGGCGAAGAGTTCGGCCGCCGTCTGGCCGAAGAGGGCCTGCCAGATATCGAAATCGGCCTCGGTGACATCCTTGAGCTTGAGGTGCGCCGGCACCGGGCGTCCGTGATAGTCGCCGCTCTTGAGGACGACAGAACACCAGAAGTCCGTCATTTTCTCGAGATGAGGCTCCCAATCCCCGGTGATTTCGCGCGCGAAAATCGGACCGAGACGCTCGTTCTGTCTGACCTTTGCATAGAATTCGCGGACCAGTTTTCCGATCGAAATTCGATCAACGCCGTTATGGTTCAGAGCCTGTTCCGCGACAGGACGTGCCCGGTCAACCGGAGCGGATTTTGAAGTCATTCGTGCACTCTTGATTCTGCTGCAGTCAGGTCAATCCCAAGCTGCGAATGGTGGTTTGAAAGAAACCTGTCCGGTCGCGTACAAGCCGGAAACCCAGATTGTCGGGTGGCGTTCCTACGGCGCAGCCGCCGCTCTTACCGTCCCGAATGAAGTTCGACATATAGGTGCGGTGGAAGCCCTCCACGGCGTGCACTCCACAATTGTCGATCAAACTCGCGGTGCGCTTTCCGTCGCTGTCTATCGTGGCGTGCGAATAACATGTCGAGGTCCATTCCCAGACATTGCCTGCAATGTCCGACAATCCCTTTGAATTGGTTCCGAAGGCGCCTTGAGCTCTCGGCTCGGGATCAGGTTTGCGTCCGAGTGCAGCCTCCTGGCGATACTGTGTCAGCCACCGTCGCGCCGGGTTGTTCGGGTCGCTTTCGCCACCCTCGATGTCACCTCTGAATCGCTCGCCGGCGGCGTAAGCCCACTCCACATCCGTGGGCAGCCGCCATGCCTCACCTCTGCGGGCTGACAGCCAGGTTGCATAGGCTTCGGCATCGATGTGGCTGACGCCGGTGACCGGCACGTTGCCGATCTTGCGCGAGTCGGCGGGCTTGCAGGCACCGTCCGCCACGCAACGTCCATAGTCCGAAACGCTTACCTGGTATTTCATGATTTCCAGCGGCGCATCGATGGTTTCCCGCACGACGGGGGCTGCGACGGAATGGTTCTGCTTGAGGAATTCCCCGGGCTGTGGGTGATCGAACGAGCCGGGTCCCAGGACCACAAGTTCGCTCACGGCGACCGGTGTCGGCAAATCCAAAGGAGCCCTGTCGAGCGCATGGGTTATGCCCAAGCCGATCAGTGCGGCAGCCGCAGTTGTTCCGAATGCGAAGACAGGATCGAAGGGCATGGCACCAAGTCCGGYCGCACGTGCAACCTTTTGGCTCCGCCGCAAGGTTGCACTGAAGATCGGATCTCCCTTTTACGAGGCGATCGGCTTGGGTGCTTCGACCTGCATCATCAGATCGTCGTCCCAGGTTCCGTCGACGACAAAGTGCGCGGTTGCACCAAGTTCCACCGCCTCGATCAAATTGTGGTTCACATACGCGTAGATGCCTGGCTGCCGGAACGTGTAGAGCGCCGACCCAGCCGACCCGCCGCGGATGAACCAGGTTTCCAGGTCCTTGGCCGGAGGGTTGGCGAACTTGCCCTGTTCCCAGACAAAGTCGCCATGGCCGCCGATCAGGTGCGGGCGTGTGTCACGATTGGCCTGCGAATGAACGATCAATATCG
>NZ_JBFULQ010000844.1:0-1706 GCF_054049815.1 Mesorhizobium sp. P5_C1
GAGCCATTACTGGTCAGCCCCGGCGGCCACCGCTGCTAGTCCCCTAGCAAGCCGCTGGGCCGCCCCGGTAAAAATCCGCTTCCGTCAGCGCTTCTGTAGCCAGTCCAAAAGCCCACCGCAGGTCGCTCCCGTGGCGGGCTTTCATCGATCAGGGACTAGTTTTCGGGACGCTGCCCAATCGTTAGAATCCACGGGCTAGTTGCTAGTACCGATACATGTGCCTGCGGTAGCATCGGACGTGCCGGCGACCATGCCGCCAATAACTACGGCAGACCGTTGCCCAACCCCGCCGGCGGTAATAGCGGCGGTAATGGCGGCGATAATAGCGGCGGTGGTAGCGCCGATAGTGGACCTGCTCCACTTCCGCCTGGTTACCTTTTTCGTCGTCGAAGGTCTCKGYSTCTGGCGCCTCRAGTTCATCGAGAATGCCGCTTCTGGCGCCTGGAACRCCGGCCACTGCGTCGATAGGYCGAACTGCACTTGCAAAGGCCGTTGCCCCTGCAATGCCAAACATTGCTGTCAAGAAGGATCGCCGATCCATACAAACCTCCCGCTCTCGCCTGCAGAAATAGCAGGCATGTCCATGCAACGTATCTAGTCACGCGTAGTTCCCGATCACGCATTGCGGATCTGCGCGTTCATAATCATGGTTAATTGAAGCCCGCGCTCTCGGCTAAGCGCGGGCCGATCAGGTGGTGCGTATCCCGATCTTCGGCAGGGATGGGGTGAGTATCGCCGCCGCCATGGCACAGTTAGAGATGGCTAATGTTCCGTCAAGCCGCTTGCGGCTACGGGTGAGACGCTTCGGAAGTTTCATCGCACGTCTAAGCACTTAGTCCACGTTGGCTAATGCGAACTCCCCCCCTGTCAGAGGGCTATGAAAAAGCGTCCTACCTATGCCGTGTACAAACCGCCAATGTTCGGCTTGCCGTTCCTAGCTGTCACACTCGCGGTGGATGGGACAGCCACGGCAACGCCATTCGCTACCGCACAGGATGCCGCCGCTTTCAACAAGATGATGGCCCAGGCTGAACACCCCGGTAAGATCAAGAACTAACGGGCCCTCTTTCAACAGCGTTGCATCGAGAGGCCGGTATGCCCCGCTGACAATTAGGACTAGCTAATATATTCTACCCTCACAAATACGAGGGGATTGACATGGGACAGCCACGAAGATGGATTGCGCTGGCGTGGCTTGTTCTACCTGTCGACGCGGATGCCCACGATTGGTATACCGGCAAAAAAGACCCGGTTATGCAATATGATTGCTGCGGCAACAAAGATTGCCATCCGATAGACTCTCGCGACGTCACAGAGACGAAAGACGGCTACGTCAGACTGCCTCGTCCCGCATATATGAATGAGCCGCAAGAGCCGGAGTGGTTTATCCCTAGGGAGCGCGCCCAAGTCTCCCTCGATAACCGCTACCATCTCTGTGAGCGTTTAATGACGTTCTATCGAACGATCATTCCCCATTTGAAATTCGAGGCCTACCACAGATTCAGATGGACGTGTTTCTTTGTGCCCAAGGGTATGAGTTAAATCGCGAAACGCCGGGGCTTCGGGTGGATCGTTGATTGGCGCTACCCAGCGATAGGGGGAATGGCCGGTGCAGCTGGGGCTCTTTGGGGCGAAGGACCACACCGGCCACTGCGGGAAGCATTTGGACGTCCCTCCCACACTGCCTAAATTATGGGCATATTAGC
>NZ_JBFULQ010000845.1:0-1683 GCF_054049815.1 Mesorhizobium sp. P5_C1
CGCCGCCCCGGCTCCAGCCGCTCCGGCACCGGCGCCTGCCCAATAAACAAATTGTAACCTCAACGATCTTGAAAAAGCCGGGTTCAGCCCGGCTTTTTTGTTAGCAAGATCGCATATGCAGCGACAAAGCCGCGCATTGCGGTTTTCACGAGCGGCAAATCAACTAGATTGCCTTTCTGGGATGGACACGCAGCGCGAAGAGGACAGTGCATGACGGTGGGCCGAACGCTTCTCAAATCGTTGCTGGCGGCAGCCCTGCTGGCGGCAGGATTGCAAGCGACACAAGCCGACGAATGGYGCACCACCTCCTCGCTGATCGGCGAGTCCAAATACGGCGACAATTTCCAGCACTACGACTACGTCAACCCGAACGCGCCCAAGGGAGGCACGCTGAATTCGGTGGTGCCCGGCACCTATGACAGCTTCAACCCCTATATCGTCCAGGGATCGCCGGCCGCCGGACTGGTCGGATTCGGCGGGGGCCTGCTCTATGACACTCTGATGGAGCAGGCGACCGACGAAGGCAGCACCAGCCATCCGCTGATCGCCGAAGCCTACAAATATCCGGCCGACTATTCCTCCGCGACCTACCGGCTCGACCCGCGCGCCAAATGGCATGACGGCCATCCGATCACCGTCGACGACGTGATCTGGTCGTTCCAGGTGCTGAAGGCGAACAGCCCGCAATACAGCCGCTATTTCGAGAACGTCACCGATGCGGTCGCCGTCTCCGACCGCGAGGTCGAGTTCCATTTCAACCAGAAGGGCAACCGGGAACTGCCGAAGATCATCGGTGACCTTGCCGTGCTGCCGAAACACTGGTGGGAAGGCACCGATGCCAACGGCAAGAAGCGCGACGTGACCAAGCCGACGCTGGAAATTCCGCTCGGTTCGGCCGCCTACAAGATCGCCAGTTTCAAGCCCGGCTCGGAAATCATCTGGCAGCGCGTGCCCGACTACTGGGCAGCCAAACTGCCGGTGAAGATCGGCCGCGAGAATTTCGACACGCGACGCTACACCTATATACTCGACGACAACGCCGCCTGGCTGGCCTTCACCAAGGGTGGGCTGGAGGACATCAACCGCGAATACAGCTCGCGCAAATGGGCAACGGCTTACAATTTTCCAGCATTCAAAGCCGGTGATGTCGTCAAGAAGGACTTCCAGACCCAGGCGCCACAAGCGATGCAGGGTTTCGTCCTCAACCAGCGGCGGCCGCTGTTCCAGGACCGGCTGGTGCGTGAAGCGCTGACCATCCCGTTCGATTTCGAGAGCATGAACCGCACGCTGTTCTTCGGCTTCAACACCCGCACATCAAGCTATTTCCAGGGCACCGAACTGGCATCGAGCGGATTGCCGCAAGGCAAGGAGCTGGAAATCCTGGAAAAATATCGCGACAAGCTGCCGCCCGAACTCTTCACCCAGGAATTCAAGCTGCCGGTCTACGATTCCCCGCAAGCGGAACGAAAGTACCTGAAACAGGCGGTTGATCTGTTCGCCAAGGCCGGCTGGGTGATCAAGGGCGGCAAGATGGTCAATGCCAAGACCGGAGCGCCGTTCAAGTTCGAAATTCTCGGCTGGAACGACACCGACCAGGTGATCGCCAGCCCCTATATCGACAATCTGCGCAAGATCGGTGTCGACGCCACGCTGCGCATCATCGACCAGACGCAGTACATCAAC
>NZ_JBFULQ010000846.1:0-1681 GCF_054049815.1 Mesorhizobium sp. P5_C1
AATACACTCATGGGTTGTAGCAGATTTCAGATTCGACTCAAGGGGGTTGAGCCGCGGCTTGGTCCAAAAATCGATTCTGCTGCCTGCTCCTGACAATCAGACCGCAATCGCCGCCACCAGAATCCGGTTCTGCCGGCGTATCGCGGCGCGCAATTCCGATATCCTCGCCTCGTCGCGTTTCACGAACTCGATGAACATCATGTTCATGTTGTTGAAGATCAGTTCGCCGAGTGCTGCCCCGTCGATGTCCTGCCGCACCAGGCCGAGCGCCTGTAGGCGGGAGATCAGCGCGCGGATCTGTTCGGTCAGTGAACGGTCGAGCGCGGTGTAGGCCTGGCCGAACGGGCTGTCTGGCAGTTGCGTCGAGATCGCCATTGCCTGCCGCCACATCTCCTTGCTTAGATAGTGCAGCGAGTGTTCGATATAGATGCCGATCAGCGTGTCCAGCGCGTCGCCGACATTGGCCGGCGGCTTGGCGACGACACCTTGCCCGGCATTCAGCACCTCGTTGACTTCCAGCGAGACGATGGCGCCGAGGATGTCGCCCTTGTTCTGGTAGTAATTGTAGATCGTGCCGACCGAGACTTCGGCCTGCGCGGCGATAACCTCGATCTTGGCGCCTTCATAGCCGGCCTCGCGGAAAAGCTCTGCCGCCRCCTCGATGATGCGCCTGTGGCGATCCGCTTTTTGCCTTGCCCGCAATCCGCTCATATCAGCCTCTTGCCACAAAAACAGAATTGACTCAATTTTAGAATTGGTTCAATTTTTTGCAAGAAGCCACAAAGGCAAGGGAGAACACTCGATGTCCGCTGAATCTGCATCCCGGAATCCGCTTTCCATCCTGAAGCGCCATCTGCACGCCGCGTGCGCAGCCACGGCGCTGCTGCTCGGTGCGGGCAGCGTCGCGCAAGGCGCCGATCTCAACGCGCTGATCTGGTGCGATCATTCCGATCCCGCACTTCTGCAGCCCTTCGAGGAGGCCAACAACGTCAAGGTCAACGTCAAGGAGTTCGAGGGCACCGGCGCCGGGCTCGCTATCGTCGAGCAGTCGCAGCCAGGCGACTGGGACGTGATGGTGATCGACTCGATCGACGTGCCGCGCGGCGTCGAAAAGGGCCTGTTCGAGCCGCTGCCCGACGACAAGCTGCCCCTGGCGTACATGTTTCCCCAGGTGAAGATGGACGGCTCCACCGTGGTCGGCGGCAAGCGCTACGGCATCACCGAAAAGTTCGGCTACAACACGATCGGCTACAACAAGAGCAAGGTCGACCCGGCCGACATGCAGTCGATGGCGGCGCTGACCGGCGACAAATACAAGGGCAAGGTCGCCATCTACGATTATTATCTGCCGGTCATCGGCATGGCCGCACTCGCCATCGGCAAGAAGACGGCTGAGCTGACCGAATCCGACCTGCCCGCCCTCAAGGACGAGCTTCTCAAGATGAAGGCCAATGCCAAGCTGGTCGGCGAGGTGACCGCCAGCCAGACGGCGCTGGCGACCGGCGAGGTTGATATACTGGTCGGCGGCGGCGAATGGGTGACGGCCGGGCTGGCCAAGGAGAACCCGGCGCTGGACTTCTCGATCCCCAAGGAAGGGGCTGTGCTGTGGTCGCAGTCGCTGGCCATGTTCAAGGATTCCAAGAACAAGGACATGGCGCTGAAATTCATCCAGTACATCATG
>NZ_JBFULQ010000847.1:0-1681 GCF_054049815.1 Mesorhizobium sp. P5_C1
GTGATCACTCACCGGGCTGTCGTTGGTGCCGGTGATGGTGATGGTGACGGTTTGCGTCGCCGTCGCGCCCTTGTCGTCGGTGACCGTGGCGGTGAACGTCTGSGTGTCGCTCTCGCCCTCGGCCAGATGATCGGCCGCACCCTGATYGAGCGCAAAGCTCCAGGCGCCCGTCGTCGGGTTGATCGCAAATGCGCCATAGGTGCCCGTCGCGTCGCCGCTCCAGGTCGCCGTCGCCAGGTGGTCGACATCCGAGGAGGACAGCGTGCCGGACGCCGACGGCGTCCCGGCGACAACCGTGCCGTTGTCCAGATTGCCGGCCTCGACAACCGTGCCGGCATCCTGGCCGACCGCCGTCGTGATCACCGGGCTGTCGTTGGTGCCGGTGATGGTGATGGTGACGGTTTGCGTCGCCGTCGCGCCCTTGTCGTCGGTGACCGTGGCGGTGAACGTCTGCGTGTCGCTCTCGCCCTCGGCCAGATGATCGGCCGCACCCTGATTGAGCGCAAAGCTCCAGGCGCCCGTCGTCGGGTTGATCGCAAACGCGCCATAGGTGCCCGTCGCGTCGCCGCTCCAGGTCGCCGTCGCCAGGTGGTCGACATCCGAGGAGGACAGCGTGCCCGACGCCGACGGCGTCCCGGCGACAACCGTGCCGTTGTCCAGGTTGCCGGCCTCGACAACCGTGCCGGCATCCTGGCCGACCGCCGTCGTGATCACCGGGCTGTCGTTGGTGCCGGTGATGGTGATGGTGACGGTTTGCGTCGCCGTCGCGCCCTTGTCGTCGGTGACCGTGGCGGTGAACGTCTGGGTGTCGCTCTCGCCCTCGGCCAGATGATCGGCCGCGCCCTGATYGAGCGCGAAGCTCCAGGCGCCCGTCGTCGGGTTGATCGCAAACGCGCCATAGGTGCCCGTCGCGTCGCCGCTCCAGGTCGCCGTCGCGCCGTGGTCGACATCCGAGGAGGTCAGCGTGCCGGACGCCGACGGCGTCCCGGCGACAACCGTGCCGTTGTCCAGGTTGCCGGCCTCGACAACCGTGCCGGCATYCTGGCCGACCGCCGTCGTGATCACCGGGCTGTCGTTGGTGCCGGTGATGGTGATGGTGACGGTTTGCGTTGCCGTCGCGCCCTTGTCGTCGGTGACCGTGGCGGTGAATGTCTGCGTGTCGCTCTCGCCCTCGGCCAGATGATCGGCCGCGCCCTGATCGAGCGCAAAGCTCCAGGCGCCCGTCGTCGGGTTGATCGCAAACGCGCCATAGGTGCCCGTCGCGTCGCCGCTCCAGGTCGCCGTCGCGCCGTGGTCGACATCCGAGGAGGTCAGCGTGCCGGACGCCGACGGCGTCCCGGCGACAACCGTGCCGTTGTCCAGATTGCCGGCCTCGACAACCGTGCCGGCATCCTGGCCGACCGCCGTCGTGATCACCGGGCTGTCGTTGGTGCCGGTGATGGTGATGGTGACGGTTTGCGTTGCCGTCGCGCCCTTGTCGTCGGTGACCGTGGCGGTGAACGTCTGSGTGTCGCTCTCGCCCTCGGCCAGATGATCGGCCGCGCCCTGATCGAGCGCGAAGCTCCAGGCGCCCGTCGTCGGGTTGATCGCAAACGCGCCATAGGTGCCCGTCGCGTCGCCGCTCCAGGTCGCCGTCGCGCCGTGGTCGACATCCGAGGAGGTCAGCGTGCCGGACGCCGAC
>NZ_JBFULQ010000848.1:0-1680 GCF_054049815.1 Mesorhizobium sp. P5_C1
CTTCAACACCGACAAGAACCGGCACACCGGCAACCGCCATTGCTACGCAAGGATTTACGATCGCCTGCTGTCGGCCCGACGGCTGTCCATGCGGCGGCTGATGGAAATCGGCCTATACAATGTTTTCAGGGAAGGCAGCCAGACCGAGATGCCTTCAGTCAGCCTGTGGCAGAGCTATTTTCCGTTCTGTCAGGTGATCGGCGTCGACCTGACGGATTATTCGCGGCTCAATGACGAAAGATTCAAATCGTTCGTCTGTAACCAGTCCAAGCTGGACGATCTGCGCGTCGTCGCTGCGAAGCTCGAACCGGGATCGCTCGACGTGATCATCGACGACGGCAGCCACGCCTCGTTCGACGAGCAGTTGACGCTCCGCCAGTTCTTCCCGCTGCTCGCCGAGGGTGGCTGGTACTTCATCGAGGACCTCGATTGGCAGCCGCCGGGCGAGGACGCCGGCAAGATCACGCTTACCAAGAACCTGCTACGGGAGATCCAGCAGCATGGCAGCGCGCGCTCGGTCGATCCGCTGGGTGTGAACGCGCTTGCCGATCAGTTCGCCGAGATCCTGTTCTTCGACAGTCACTACGAGCTGAATCGGGCAAGGCTGCTCGGTGGCCTGGTGGCTATCCGCAAGGGCGCGTCGGGCCTGTCCACCAGGCGAGGTGTATCATCGCACGTTGAGTGAAGGGGCTTGATTTGAAAGTTGCGGTCTACACCATCGCCTTGAACGAAGCCGCAAACGCGGAGCGCTGGGCCAATTCGGCCGTCGACGCCGACTATCGCATTGTGGTCGACACCGGCAGCACGGACGGCACAGTGGAGCGACTAACCGAGGCGGGGGTGACAGTATACAGGATAGCAGTCCGCCCGTGGCGCTTCGACGACGCCCGCAACGCCGCCATGGCCCTGATCCCGCCTGACGTTGATGTATGCTGTACGATGGACATGGACCGGTTTCTTGCGCCTGGCTGGCGGGCGAAACTTGAGGCTGCCTGGACCCCCGAGACGACAGCCCTTTACTGCCAGACGATCTACAGATCGAGTGTCGAGGACCCGACACCGCTGCGAAGCTGGCCGGCGAAGAACTTTCACCATCGCTGGGGATATCGCTTCAAGCGGCCCGTCCACGAGGCTCTGGTCTTCACCGGAGACAGGGAAGTCACCACGAACAGCAGTGAGATCGTCATGTTCGAGGTGCAGGACCTCGCCAAGCCAACAAGGAGCAACTACCTGCCGCTGATGGAAGTGGCACATAAGGAGGACCCCGGCGACGCTCAGATATGCTTCTGGCTCGGACGGGACTTGATGTGGGCCAACCAGCCAGAGCGGGCCGTCCAACTGCTTGAGCACTACCTTGCATTGCCGACAAGCACATGGGGCGAAGAACGCTCCGAGGCAATGCGCTACATCGCGCGCATGCAACCGGAGCAGAAATTGTCCTGGCTGGACAAGGCACGGATGGAGGCCCCCCATCGGCGCGAAATCTGGCTGGACATGGCCGAAGAGTTCCATGGCAAGGCCGACTGGCTGAACCTGCTCTGGGCCTGCAGCAATGGGATCGAGAAGACGCGCCGCACCGGCAGTTATCTGGACGACGCGCATTGCTGGGGGGCTCGGCTGTACGAGCTTGGCGCCACGGCAGCATGGAAACTCAATTCGATGGATCAAGCTGTGGAATGG
>NZ_JBFULQ010000849.1:0-1677 GCF_054049815.1 Mesorhizobium sp. P5_C1
CTCCCCATCGAGAGGACGCTACAGACGAGCCGGTGGCCGCGGATCGTGTTCCTGATGATTTGCGGCGCGAAATCGAACAGTTCTTTCTCTCGTCGGTGCTTGGAACGGGCAAGACCATAAAGTTCAAGGGCTGGCAGAACGCCGCGGAAGCTCGCAGGGCAATCAAGAGGGGCATGAACGCCTACCTGGCCCACCGCTGAGGTGCTATGGGCGCGACCAACAACGGAGTTAAGTTTCGCTGGAATGCCAGATGCTAGATTGTTTCGAACCCGGTGACCAGTTGTCCGTGAATGTGCCCGCCCGCAAACAGTTCTGCCGGTTCGCCTATTGCACATCAGGCAATGGTACACGGAAACCGCCGCCCAATGTGTTTCATGGGAAGTCTCCTCGAAAGTATCAGTCCCGTCGCTGGGTAAACCTCCGCTGAAAGGCTTTGTTCCAGGCGATTGGCACGTCTGACAAGGCAGAGATTGGCCGAAACCAGGAACCGATGGCGTCTACGGCCAGGCACCGGAGAAGACGGAAAATCACGGCCGCTGAAGACTGCCAGTCAGACAGCCACGATCGACGGGTGGCGAAGACTTACGGTTCCGGGCTACTTTCTCACTCGACCTCAATAATCTTTCGTGCTGCTTTCTTGACGGCGCCTCGATGACGTTCGGCGGGATCCTTCTTTTCGACAGATGATTCCGCAGAAAGGCGCTGCKCTCGCAGYCGCGCCGTCTTSGCMTCTCTSGCYAGACGCTCAGCCTCRATYGTCAGTTTCGATTCGCGATCAGCGCGCTCAATCCGYTCCTTGTCGACGCGTCGTTGGGTCATGAAAGCCTCCACCGCYAAGAGACCCATGAATTCCTAGCCGGCAAAAATGTTCCTAAATYYRTYWGCTGGTCGACTGACGYSGCTSRCTCACGSCAGTTTCGTCAACTTCCGCTTCCATCWGGTCGCCGACCGGCTTGGCCTTGTTGGCGCCAGTGATGGGCTCACCGTAAAACCCCAACAGCCATGCATCGGCGATTCGTCCCAGACCTGCGGAACAGTTCGAGCCTTGCCGTCCTTGCGGGCCTGCGCACCCGTACATTCCCCGCGTATGTGATGCGCTCCTGGTCCTTCTTAGCCACGGCCATGTTCGTCCTCCTCGACACGTTGTCGCTGAACGCGAAATTGCCCGCCTCGGTATGTTTTGCCCACTCCGAGCGGATGCAGGGGACATGCGCAAACTGACAGGCGCGGGGCCAGCTCTAGCGGCGCACTCCAAGGATTGCCAGAACCTCCGCTGCCACCGGGCAAAACCCGGCCGAAACTCAGTCGGGCGCTAACGCCAATTGCGTAGCCGGCGCGGCCGACTGCCAAAAGGGTTCGAAGATGAAGATGGGTGAGGCCCAAGGCAAGGCAAGGCAAGGCAAGGCAAGGCAAGGCAAGGCAAGGCAAGGCAAGGCAAGGCAAGGTCCAGACGGTTCAGCAGGCTCAGGGCAAAGCCCAAGCTCAAGACCGACGAGCAGGCCCAAGGCAAGGCCAAGGTCCAAGCGGACCAGCAGGCTCAGGGCAAGTCCAAGATCCAGACACCAGCAGGCGCAGGGCAAGGCTAGTGCGACCACCAACCAACAGGCCCAGGGGAAAGCAAAGGTCCAGACCGACGAGCAGGCTCAGGGCAAGACCTCGACACAGACTGATCAGGGG
>NZ_JBFULQ010000850.1:0-1675 GCF_054049815.1 Mesorhizobium sp. P5_C1
GAATAGCGTGGCGGACGACTGAAGACACGGTCTTCGCGATCAGGTCGAAATTTTCGTTACTCAGATCGGCTAGGTCGACCGGCAAAAGTCCGATCGGCTTCGGATCTGTCGAGGTTCCTTCAGGCTTTGCGGCGTCTCTGGCGGCGGTTGGTAGCGGCGCAACACCCAATTGAGCTTCTGCGGCAGCGCCGTCCGTTTTTTGACTTTCGGCGTGTACCGAGCACGGCCTGGGTCGCGCGAAATTCCTTGCGAGTCGGCGGCGAAGCACATCTAACATCATCAACCCACCTTTCTTTACCCTGTTGCCAAAATTGCCTTCATCAGAGAGGTTGAATTTGCGGACGACAATGCACCGGCGCTCTGAATTCTGGAAGACCAATTTGGTCTGATCTTTCGCGGGACCGAAAAAGGCGCTCGGTCATGGTCGGTGACCGCGTCGAGGTCATGGTTCTGAGCGTGCCACTTCTTGAAGAAGTCGGCGTCGACGCCATAGGTCAGGGCGTAGCTGCTGGTCTGCGCTGACGGAGCCTGCTCGGTGCGGCGATCGAACCGACGGCCGTAGCCTTTCAGCACGATCGGCTCGCCGATGACCTGGGCGCGCTTCACCTTGCGAAAGCTGCCGCCGGCGGTTGGCTCATTCTGCTCGATCATCTCATGGAGGCGCAGGACGAGGCCGTGCGGAAGCTTGCAGGCGACAGTGACGGTGGCGGACATCGATATACTCCTGTTGCTGAAAAAAGGGGTTTCTGGACGACTAGGGCCGCGCCAGAGTTGATCAGCGGTGCCTCCACCACTACTCACCTGCAATGCGGGCCTAGGCCTGGAGCGGATGCCAGCTGTCAATCCTGGCTCAGCGCCTGTGGAACAGGCACCTCTCACGGAGCATCCGCGAACTGAAAAGGGGATGGCTGGACCGTTCGCTTCCCACCCCGGCTTGGGACGGCTTCGGTGGTTCAACGTCCATGAATTTTTTCCGACTCCTCACAAACCGGCCGTTCACGCGAGATTTAGCCGCTTCCCAGGCAGCAACTGACTTATCGGCCGCTGTTCGCGCCGGACGCAGCGATGCTGGCGAGAATTAGCAACCAGAATGAAAGATCACGGGCGTGCCGCCTTCAACTCGTCTTTTCAGACACAATCTGCTGATCGGTTCCGAGAAAGCCGTCCATCTCACATTGGAAGAACTCATCATTGAAGACCTCAGACCAACTTTTCACGCCATGCGAACGGTTGATCCGCATGCCACGTACTCGACCTGAAAAGTCGTGCAAGCTCTCTATCGCCTCGGTCAAAGCCTGCTTAATACCGGATATGGTCGGCTCGCAGGGAATGATATTTTCTGACAATCCGCGTAGATGCGCCTCCGAGCGACCATCGACGGTGTTCGTGACCACCCGCGCGCCGATCGAGGCCATTTCGAAGGCTACCAGACCTGGATGGGGTGCATACATCAGGCTCAATCCGACATCGACCTTGTGCATGAAGGCTTCGTATTCGGCCTCGGTCATCTTGGCGTGCAGATTGAGCTTATGACCGCGGCCCAACGGGATCGTCGTCTCGGCAAGCGCTCCCACTCCGTGGAACTCCCAAGGCCCAACGAAACTTCCCTGCTGCGTCATCTCCTCTAAGGCGATGAGAGCTAGCGGAAACAGGTTGCGTTTGGCGTGTGCTTCCG
>NZ_JBFULQ010000851.1:0-1671 GCF_054049815.1 Mesorhizobium sp. P5_C1
GTTTGATGTCCTGCAGTGCAGCGATCCATGCTGCGGCGCATATAAAAGCGATTGCTCATGTGAATTTGTTCGCGGCTCGAAAAAATATCGAACTCGTTTCGTTCATGGGGTTGCGCAGGTCACGCAATTCCCGTATCGAAAATCTGTAACGTTTCAGATTCTGGGAGGAACCGAAATGCGATACAGACTTTTGACCGCTGCGCTGGCAGCGACGGCTACTCTGCAATTTGCCGGTCCGGCCGCGGCGACGGACCTGGAAGTGATTCACTGGTGGACGTCGAAGGGCGAGTCGGCGGCGGTGTCGCAGTTCGCAAAGGCCTTTGACAATGACGGCCACGGCGACCGCTGGGTGGACAGCGCCATCGCACTCGGCGAGACCGCCCGATCGACCGTCATGCAGCGCGTGCTCGGCGGCGATCCGCCCGGTGCCGCTCAGTTCAATCCCGGCCGGCAGTACGAAGAACTGATTTCGGGCGGCAAGCTGCTTGACCTGACGGACGTCGCGACCGCCGGCAAGTGGGATGAGGTCATTCGCCCGAAGGCGATCGGCAGCGCCTGCCTCGTTGACGGCCACTGGTGGTGCGTTCCGGTCAACATCCATTCGAATTACTGGGCCTGGTACTCCAAGCCGGTGTTCGAGAAAGCGGGCGTGCCAGAGCCGAAGAACCTGGCCGATTTCCTCGCGGCCGCGCCGAAGATCAAGGAGGCAGGCCTCATCCCCTTCGCCATCGGCGGCGACGGAAACGGCTGGCAGATTCAATTGCTCTTCCAGGACATGGTTACCGAGGCTCTCGGTGTCGCACAGCGCGACAAGATGTATACCACCAAGAGCGCCGAAATTGCGGGCAGCCCAGAGATGAAAGGCGTCTTCACGCAGTTGAGGGCCCTGAAGCAGTTCACCGACAACGGCTACGCCAACCGCAACTGGAACGACACCACCAACCTGGTGATCACCGGCAAGGCCGGACTTCAGGTGATGGGCGACTGGGCGCGCGGCGAATTCGCGGCCGCCGGCATGACCGGAGTCAAGGATTTCGGCTGCATGATCGGCCTGAACGAGGCCAAGCCGGTGGTCAGCACCGACGGCGACATCATCCTGTTCTTCAAGCAGAACAATCCGGATGTCGAAGYAGCGCAGAAGCGTCTTGCGGCGCTGCTGATCAGCCCCGAGGTCCAGGTCGCCTTCAACAACGCCAAGGGTTCCATGCCCGTGCGTGGCGATGTCGACATGTCGACAGCCGACCCGTGCATGCAGAAGTCGCTGAAGGCAGTGGAAGACCCGGCCAACATCGTCACCGCGACGAACCGGTTCATCACCGAGAACACCAATCAGCAGCTCAATGAGCTCGTCGCGCAATTCTTCGCAGACGATTCCATGACGGCTGACGACGCCACCGCGAAGTTCGCCACGATCATCGGCAATTCCGACTAGGAACTGATCACTACCCCGAGGCGCCGCCCTTACAGCGGCGCCTCGGTCGCGTCCCGACCCGACAGGAAGCTCTCTTTTCTCTCGGCAACGGGCTGACAATCGCAGGACGGGAAGCTGCGGCGGTCTGAAGCCCGGTGGTTCGGACAGCGCTGACCTTCACGTCGGCAAACGCCCCCAAGGTGTCGGTGGAAGCGGAGAAAGACGGACGATGCAGAAGAGCTGGAGGCACAGATTTCACC
>NZ_JBFULQ010000852.1:0-1661 GCF_054049815.1 Mesorhizobium sp. P5_C1
GAGATGCCTTGGCTACCGGGCTTTTCTCGATGGGATCCGTTTCACGGTGACCCATATCGCGCATCTCAAGCGCCTTCTCGCATTTGGCCATGTACTCGCGCGTCGTCGGCAAGGTGTCGTTCTTCTTGGCGATCTGGATCTGGAAGATCACCAGATCCTGCCAGCGGAAAGCGGCTTCCGAGGCGGCCAGGTAGAACTCCCACATGCGGCAGAAGCGCTCGTCGTAGATCGCCTTGGCCTTGTCGCGGTTGGCGGCGAAGCGCTCGCCCCAGTGCTTCAGCGTGTCGGCATAGTGCAACCGCAGGATTTCGATGTCGGTGACGACTAGCCCCGACTTCTCGATCGCCGGCATGACTTCGGAGAGCGAAGGGACATAGCCGCCCGGGAAGATGTATTTGCGGACGAAGGCGGTGGTCGCCCACGGCACGCCGGAACGGCCGATCGTGTGCAACAGCATGACGCCATCCGGCTTGAGCAGCGTCGTCGACTTGTCGAAGAAGGTGCGGTAATGGTTGACGCCGACATGCTCGAACATGCCGACCGAGACGATGCGGTCGAAACGCTCGTTGAGCTCGCGGTAGTCCTTGAGCTCGAAATGCACGCGGCTTTCCAACCCTTGCGCGTGCGCGCGGTCGGTGGCGACGCCATGCTGTTCGGTCGACAGCGTCACACCTTGCACGTCGACATCGAACGCCTTGGCGAGATAGAGGCTGAGCCCGCCCCAGCCGGACCCGATGTCGAGCACCGTCTGGCCGGCCTTCAGCCTGAGCTTGGCGGCGATGTGGCGTTTCTTCGCGGCCTGCGCTTCGTCGAGCGTCATGTCCGGCTGCTCGAAATAGGCGCAGGAATACTGCATGTCCTCGTCGAGGAAGAGCCGGTAGAGGTCGCCCGACAGGTCGTAGTGGCGCTGCACGTTGCGGCGCGAGCGCGAGGCGGTATTGATCTGCTGCAGGCGGCGGAAGGCATGGCGCAGGCCTTCGATGGCTTTCGACCATGTGGCGTCGATGCCGCCGCTGCCCATGTTCTGGAAGGCGATGCGCATCACACCCAGCACGCCGCCTTCGAGAATGTCGAGCTCGCCGTCCATGTAGGCTTCCGGCACCGCCAGCATCGGATCGAAGGTGATGGCCCGCTCGGCATGCGCGGTCTTGATGTGCATGTGCACCGGCTCGCCGCTGCCGTCGCCGAACACCACCGCAGCGCCCTTGGGGCCAGTTACCTTGAGATTGCCGGTGCGCACCAGGCGGTCGAGAACGCGCTTCAGCAGAATATTCATGACCAAATGTCCCCTCAGACAGGCTGTCTCGGCCCACGACCCCGAAAATCGAGATCGACTTTCGGGAAAGGGATCGTGCGCCAGCGTCCTTTGCGCGGCCAAAGKACGCGCGACGCTGTAGTCTGCATCAATATATAGGGGTTCGAAAAGTTCCATTTGGCACAAAAATGCCCGGGCGAGAGACCCGGGCATTGGTCCAGTATGGCTGAGGCCRACTGGGAAGCTAAAGTGCGGCACGCCCGGAAGGGCGCACCGGCAACTCAAATCGTCAGGCGTTGTCTTCGCCGCCTTCGAACTCGGTGTTCGGGTCGAAGAAGTTTTCCGGCCGCGCATTGTCGTTGATGTCGTCGCCATAGATGGCTTCGGCGGTGGTCAGCGTCTCACC
>NZ_JBFULQ010000853.1:0-1660 GCF_054049815.1 Mesorhizobium sp. P5_C1
CGATGATGTTGTGCTTCAGCGCATTGTAGGTCCAGTCGCTGTACGGCGTCTCGAACAATACCTTGCGGAAGTTCTCGAAGCCGACGAAGCCGGTGGGCTGCAAGCCGTTGAACTCATAGAAGGCAAGGCGGAAGGCCGACAGCAGGGGCCAGAGTACGAACAGCACCATGACCACCAGAGCCGGCGTCAGCAGTGATGCGATCCAGAGTGACCGGCGCCACGGGAAGGCTTTTGCAGTGTGGCGCCGGCCGTTGTTCATTTCACTTGCCCTGGAAAGGCTTGTACCACTTGGCGAGCCCGTTGGTCAGGTCGGCGGCCAACTGGTCCGGGGTGATCGAACCCGACATCATCTTGGTGATGTCGCCCTGCAGCAGCTCCGATCCCGTCGGCTTCTCGAAACGGAAGTAGACGACATTGATATGCGGCATGGCCGTCTCGTTCAACTTGGCGACGTGGGCGAGCAGTTCGTCCTTGATGACGACGCCTTTGATGGGCGAGATGTTGCCGAGCAAGGCCGAGAACTTGTCGCCGAACTCCTTGGTGCCCATCCAGTTGACCAGCTTGAGCGCGGCCTCCTTGTTGGCCGACTTGGCATTGACGGCATAACCGCCGTCGAAGAATTTGGTCACTTGTGGCGTGTCGCCGGCCTTGGCCATTGGTGGGGCAACGAAGTCCATGTTGATCGCCGGGTTCTGGGTCCTGTAGGTGGCGATATCAAAGCTGCCGCCGGCCAGCATCGCCGCCTTGCCGCTGATGAACAGCTGGCCCGCGGTTTCATAGTCTATGCCTTCGAAACCGGGAGGCATGTAGTCGCGCAGCTCGAGCAGCTTGCCGAGTGCAGCGACATAGCGCGGGTCCTTGAAGGTAGTCTTGCCCGAAGTCAGGTCGGTGACAAAGTCCTGGCCGAGGAAGGGGTTGGTGAAGATAGCCACGAACATCTCGTTGAACCAGCTTGTGCCCATGCCGTTGGCCAGGGGATAGATGCCCTTTTCCTTGAGCGCCTTGCTGACGGTGATGAACTCATCCCATGTAGTCGGCGGGGTCAGCCCGGCCTTGGCGAAGACATCCTTGTTGATGAACAGACCGAGCGTCTGCGAGGCGAAGGGCAGGGAATAGACCTTCTTGTCGGCGCGGTAGGTGCCGGCCACCAGTGCATCGGCGGGCTGGTTGGCGAGCGAGGGCACGGTGGTCATGTCCTGCGGCTCGAAATAGCCGGCCTTCACGAACTGCTCCAGCCAGCCATAAGCGTGGGTGTGGATGACGTCACCGCCCTTGCCGGCCGCCAGCGCCGTCGAGACGATCGTCGGATAGTTCTCGTCCGGGAAGGACTCGAACTTCACATGGATGTCCGGGTTGGCCTTGGTGAAATCGGCGAAAAGTTCGTTGTAGGCGGCCTTGTCTTCCTGGCGCCACGTCCAGAACGAGATGTCGGTAGCATGCGCCACGCTTGCTGCGAGTCCCCATGCGAAAGACGCGGCCGCGAGGGCCAGGCCAATCCTTCTCCTGCTCATGTTGCAATCTCCCAATGCGCTTGATGCGCTTTTTACGACGATTATCAAATCATAGTTCTTGCCGTCTGGAAAGATAGTTTGTAAAGTTTCCTAACTAATATGGATTGGACGCGGCAACCCGCTTCGTCCGGCTTGTGCGGTGGATGTCG
>NZ_JBFULQ010000854.1:0-1660 GCF_054049815.1 Mesorhizobium sp. P5_C1
ATCCTGGTCTTGGCCTGCTGATGGATCCGACCAATTATTTCGAGGCGCACAATATCGACCGCATGGACCAGGTGCTGAACCAGGTGTTCGACACGCTGACCGACAAGATCAGGATCGCGCATGCCAAGGACGTCAAGCGCTCCGGCAGCGACAAGTCGGAGAAGCACGCCGACATTGGCGATGACAATGCTTCGGAAGGCCTCACCTTTCGCGGCGTCGGCGAGATCGAATTGCCGGCGCCCGGCCTCGGTTCGCTCAATTATGATCTTTATCTCAAGCGGCTCAGCGAAAAGCACCCGAACATCCCGGTCATCATCGAGCATCTGACCGAGGACGACGTGCCACGCGCCAAGACATTCCTCGATGGAAAATTCCGCGCCAACGGCCTTTGAGGACCGCACGGGAGGCGACGATGGCGACGGTCAAGACAAAGCGCGACTACAGCCTGGTCGGTGAAAGCACGCGGATCGCGATCGAGACCGGGCTGGCCTCCGCCGAGTGGTATCACACAGACGTGCCGCGCAAGACTATGAAGGAGCTGATGCAACGCTCCGATATGCCGGCGATCCGCGACACCCTCATCTGGATCGCCGCCATATTGGGCTCGGCTGCCGGCGGCATCTGGTTTTGGAGTTCATGGTGGTGCGTGCCGTTCTTCTGCGTCTACGGTGTGCTCTACGGCTCCTCCAGCGACTCGCGCTGGCACGAATGCGGCCACGGCACAGCCTTCCGCACCCGCTGGATGAACGACGTCGTCTACCAGATCGCGAGCTTCATGCTGATGCGCAATCCGGTGACCTGGCGCTGGAGCCATGCCCGACATCACACCGACACGATCATCGTTGGCCGCGACGCCGAGATCGCGGTGATGCGTCCGCCGGATCTGTTGCGCGCCGCACTTGCCTTCACCGGCGTCCTCGATTTCCGCTATTCGCTGCCGACGCTGGTGCGCAATGTGTTCGGCAAACTCTCGCCGGACGAGAAAAGCTTCGTGCCGGAGATGGAGCAGCACAAGGCGGTCATCGCCGCGCGCTGGCAGATCGCTATCTATCTCGCTGCGATCGCGCTGGCGCTCTACCTCTGGTCGTTCCTGCCGCTGGTGCTGATCGGCCTGCCGCGCCTCTACGGCAGCTGGCACATGGTGCTGACCGGCCTGCTTCAGCATATCGGGCTGGCCGACAATGTCACCGATCATCGGCTGAACACGCGCACCGTCTACATGAACCCGATCAGCCGTTTCATCTATTGGAACATGAACTACCACGTCGAACATCACATGTTTCCAATGGTGCCCTATCATGCGCTGCCGAAGCTGCATGAGTTGATCAAGCATGATCTGCCGGAACCGAACCCTTCGATGTGGCATGCTTATCGCGAGGTCTGGCCGGTACTGATCAAACAGCTCCAGTACGAGGACTATTTCCTCGAGCGCGAATTGCCGCCGACGGCACGGCCGTACCGCGACGAATTCCATGCGCTGACCGTCCCGGCGGCAGCGGAATAGGGGAGAACCAGATGGCCGGCTGGGTTGAAGCGTGCGGCGTCGATGATGTCGAGGAAGAAGACGTCATCCGCTTCGACCATGGCGGTCGCACCTTCGCCATCTATCGCAGCCCGGATGACGAATTCTTCGCCACCGACGGCTACTGCACGCATGAGA
>NZ_JBFULQ010000855.1:0-1654 GCF_054049815.1 Mesorhizobium sp. P5_C1
CCGTTACCACCTACACCTATCCCCGCGGCATGAACCACACCTCAGACAATTGGAGAGTTTCGAAACCACGCTGTGCATGATGGCGATAGCCT
Source organism: Mesorhizobium sp. P5_C1 (assembly GCF_054049815.1). NCBI lineage: Bacteria > Pseudomonadati > Pseudomonadota > Alphaproteobacteria > Hyphomicrobiales > Phyllobacteriaceae > Mesorhizobium > Mesorhizobium sp. P5_C1. The sequence goes on from NZ_JBFULQ010000855.1 coordinate 93, forward strand.
GGTCCAGCGGCGAACTGCTACTATTATTCGTCTGGCCCTCTGCGCGAATGCCCTGAGTTTGTGCCTTATGGAGGATCCCTTTGTTGGCGTGCACAGTTTGCGGGAATGATGAGTTTCGGGACAGCAAAGTTCTTTGGCCTCGGCTGATCGCCGAGTGGAATTTATCGTCCGCCGAGGTTTCCTATATCGACCGGCAGCAAGGCACGCAATGCACGCATTGCGGCTCAAATCTAAGGGGGATTGCTTTAGCCAACGCAATTCGCGAAGCCGTCTCCACCCCCAACACTTTGGCCGATTTTGTCAATACTAGTGAAGCGCGCCGTCTCCGCATTCTCGATATCAACGGCTCGTCATTGTCTCATACGCTTTCGGTTCTCCCACTGTATCTCCGTGCCGACTATCCCTCGGTCGACATGCAGTCCATGCCCTATGAGGACGATCAGTTTGATCTCGTCGTTCATTCCGATACGCTGGAACACGTGCCATTTCCGATTGAAGCTCTGAGGGAATGCGGGCGCGTTCTCTCAGATGATGGATGCTTATGTTATACTGTCCCAACGATTGTCGGTCGTTTGACCCGCGACAGAGAGGGGCTCCCGCCAAGTTACCATGGGGATTCGAACCAAGGCGGGTATGACTTCATGGTGCACACCGAGTTTGGGGCCGACGCTTGGACATTTCCAATTCGAGCCGGCTTCGCGTCGGTCAACATAAATACGGTTTCATACCCAGACGCCACGGCAATAACTGCTCGCAAAAAACTATTTACTGCGTAGTATTACTTCTAAGTTCGTATAGTCGCTTTCTTCATGCGACATATCGTTCGTACAGCAAGCTTATTGATCGAGCTTGCGGACSACATAAAGGTCTKGGTGCCCCCACCAAAACGCCTGCTGGAAGCGGATCARCTCGRCCCCTTCGAYGTCGGACACKGCTTTTTGAACATARCCARRGGAAACGGCGCTKGTYCCATAGTCRCSAGCGTCCARRTCGCGCTGRTCGCTKTTCGAGTTCCAATARAATCCGGTGYCATCAAATTSCGCWGGCAAACCCCCRGCYCTCATATTTCGGAGAGWGACGGCTCCGTGCGTTGTGAAAATCAAGATACCCCCCGGCTTCACCGCCGTGARAACGCGAGAAAGCCACGGCGCGAAGGTGGCRTCTGGCATRTGYGARAAAAACGATAGGGCGAAGACAACATCAAACTCGTCGTCGATGCTCCAGTCCTCCGGTTTTGTCGACGAGAGGTGTGCCCTRACGCCGATCTTGTTTGATAGGAATTCGACGGCATTTGGGTGAACGTCGCTGGAAACCCATGCTGCRTCCGGCAGAACRTGCATCGCRTARCGYGCGACGCGGCCATAACCCGACGCGAACTCAAGGACGCTRGMYGGGCCAGATGAAAGGTGCTCGCGRCAMAGGTYGGCGAAGCGYTTGGCGCAATCTTCTCCSCCWGTGAAATAGGCTTCGATCGCTTTKCGGTGATCTGTCGGAAACACGGCCCGSACGAAGAAATCGAGCAGCATGTCATCCTTGCTGATCTCATAGGCGACCTTTTTCGC
>NZ_JBFULQ010000856.1:0-1645 GCF_054049815.1 Mesorhizobium sp. P5_C1
TATAGTCGCCACCTTCAACAACTGTCAACAGCCATCTCAAAGTTTTTGAACTTTTTGCGACAGAAATCTCGGACCCGGTCTGTTGATAGCCGGCTGCCCTTGGGGAACAGCGACAACGCCGGGTGGGTGACCACGAAGGAGCCCTATTGCCGCCGCATTGCCGTTCGACACCGAAGCCAACGAAAGCGGCACCGCGCCGACGGCGCAGCGCCTCTTTCAAGAGCCTCATACAGGGGTGCGCGATGAGCCTTGCAGAGAAGGTGAACCGCCCCTCTTTATAGAGCGCCCTATACAAGAGAAGTGCGCGAGGGGAATTCGACCGGGGCGTAGGCTTCGTTGACTTCACCGGCCATGACAGGCAAATGTCACGGCCATAACAAAAGCGACAAGCCGTTCCGCCCGGGGAAGAAGCAGCCTTTCTGGATGCCAGACACGGAAGATGTCATAGCCGAACTCGGCAACGAGCCGCCGCTTATTGCGGACGGCCGCAGCGGCCCGCCCGACCGGCGCGAGGTTTCCGCACGCTGGCTGTCAGGGACCTTCCTCACCGGCGTGACCTCGAGCGTGCTGATGGGCGTGGCACTGTTCGCTGCCCTTGACGGACGTCAGCAATTGGCGACGCCACCCGAGATTGCGGAACTGATCAATCTTGCCGGCAATGGCGATTCCGGCGAGGTGGCCAAGACGACAAGGCTGGTGGCGCCGCGTCAGATCGCCAAGGCCAAGGACCGCCGTCGGATGGAAGTGTCGATGGTGACCAAGGTCGGCGACCGCGACGTCATCCACACCATGCCTTTCGTGCAGATCAAGATGGCGCTTGCCGCCGGCCACACCACCAGCCGCCCCTACCCGCCTTTCGACCCGATGCAGGTGTTCGGCAACGACGGCGACGACAGTGCTGCGCAGCCGGCGACAGCCTCGGCCGCTTCCGGCCAGATCTACGGCGCCAAGGTCGAAAGCGAGATGAGCCTGAAGACCGTCGATTTCCCGATCGATACGGCGGCTTTCGACGAAAAGAGCGACCTGTCCGCCGACGAGGTGGAAAAGGTGGTGCGCGAAGCCGGCACCGACCTCAGCGATGGCGCCGTCCAGGTCGCTTCACTCCACTATGTCGACCCGCAGCGATTCGGCGACGCCTTTGCCGAGAGCATGGCCGGCTCCTATGACGTCAAGATCGTGCCGGAGAACGTCTCGGTGGCGCCACGCGCCGCCGCCGACGATCAGGCGCCGGCTTTCGCCGAGGAAATCATTCCCTTCACCAAGGATCTCGACATTACCGAGGCCTTTGCCGATTCGGGCTATACGGGAGAAGACGCCACCGGCATGGCCGAAGCGATCGCCAAGCTGTTGAACGCGACGGCGCTCAAGGCCGGAACTGTGCTGCGTGTCGGTCTCGAGGTGCATGGCGACGCCGCCAAGGTCGTGCGCACCAGCGTCTACGACCGAACGCAGCACATCGTCACCATCGCGCTCGACGATCGCGGCCAGTATGTGCCGGCGCAGGAGCCGGATCCGAACCCCGAATTACTGACGGCGTTCGACGACTCACCGCCCGTGGTGGTGCGCGGAAATTTGCCGAACATCTATGACGGCATCTACCGCGCCGCTTATTCCTATGGCATGTCGAAAAAGATGACCCAGCAAC
>NZ_JBFULQ010000857.1:0-1639 GCF_054049815.1 Mesorhizobium sp. P5_C1
TCTGAAGCGATTTTGGCATCGTTTCGCGAGGCCTTCCGCTACTTCAACACTTTCGGCGGCAATCCAGTGTCGTGTGCGGCAGCCAACGCGGTGCTGGACGTGCTAGAGGGCGAGAACCTCATCGACAACGCACAGCGAGTAGGTGAAGCGTCGCTGGCACTGATGCGCCCCTTGACCGAAAGTCATAAGTGCGTCGGCGATATCCGAGGTACGGGGCTGTTTTTCGGGCTGGAGTTGGTCCGTAACCGCGCTATCCGCGACCCAGCGCCTGACTTGGCGACCGCCGTCGTCGATGAAATGCGCGAACGTGGAGTTCTGATAGGCAAGACCGGCATTCACGGCAACGTTCTAAAAATAAGACCACCAATGCCTTTTGGCATTGAGAATGCGACATTCCTCGTTGGTATCCTTGATGAGGTTCTTGCCGACCTTGCCTGCGAGGCGCTCTGATGACCGGGCATCAGAACAACGCCGATGAAGCCGTCGCGATGAAGGATCTGGCTCATCAGGCGCTGATAGCCTGGGGGGTCGAAGACTGCGATCCAGTATTGCTCAAATACCGGGAGAACGTGGTTTTTCGTGTCGTCATGCCAAGTGGCCTGCCTGCGGCATTGCGTATCCACCGGTTTGGCTACCATTCCGACGCCGCGTTGCGATCGGAGTTGCAGTGGATGAACTACCTGCAAGCCAGTGGCATCCCGACGCCCCGGCCGATTGCAGCTTTGTCGGGTGAGTTGTTCGTGCATGCTCGGACGGAGGCTTCCTCTCAGTCGCGACAAGTTGACTGCATGTCCTGGGTGGAGGGGCGGCCGCTTGGCCAGAGTGGCGTCCCGCTAAACATGTCAGGTGACGAAGCGAAGCGTTCTTTCTCAGCCTTGGGACGCACGATCGCGCGGATGCACAATCTGACTGAGGCGTGGCCTCTTCCCCGTGATTTTGAAAGGCACGCATGGGACTTCGGAGCTTTCTTCTCCGAAAATCCATTGTGGGGGCCTTTTACCAACTCGCCTCTGCTCGATCATGCCTTGCGTGACCTCGTATGGAAATCTCGCGAAAAGGCGATGGGTGCTTTAGTGGGTTTCGAAAAAAGCGCCAGGACTTTCGGATTGATACATGCAGACCTTGTGCGCGAAAATATTTTGATGAGCGAGGACCACTCGGCCCAAGTCATCGATTTCGATGATTGCGGCTTCGGGTGGCGTATGTACGACGTTGCGGTGAGCCTCTATCAGAATCGAGAGGATCCGCTCTTTGACGTCATCGAATCCGCATTGCTGGAGGGGTATGCCTCGGAAAGGACGTTGACAGCGCGTGACATCAAGGCATTGCCATTGTTCACCGCCTTACGCGCTTTTGCAATGATAGGGTGGATGCAAAGTCGAGCCGACAGCGATGCGGCGCGTGAGACCGGAGCCAGAATGTCAAAGAAAGCGGCCGAAACGGCAACTTGGTATTTGGATCATGAATAGAAACGACAGGTTGGTTCGCATCGCGGTCATATTGGTTTGTGCGGCTCCGTCCGCACCGTGCCTTTTTCAAAGCCTGCTATTTCCAACCGCGCGCTCCTGGTCCCATCGCACCATTGCAGCTACTTGACCGAGAGGTTGCGAGGGGACTAGTCACGAGGAGCATTTAAGTC
>NZ_JBFULQ010000858.1:0-1635 GCF_054049815.1 Mesorhizobium sp. P5_C1
CGGCATCATCGCCTCGAGCTGATATTCGAGGCGGTTGACCTTCCACGTGCCACACGCCGGAGTCAGGTCACTCTGGATTTGCACCAGGCCCTGGTACTTCACGGCGGGATTGTAGAGCGCCCGCACCAGGACATACGCCTGCTCGAAGAAGGGATAGCCGACCATGCCGGTTTGCGGCGAGATCAGCACGGCGTCCCCATCCCTCGCCTTGCCGGCCGGTGTGATCACCATCGTGCCCCGGTCGATGCCGACGTCGAAAGCGCCGTCGCGGGCGATCGCCAGCGCCTGCGTCCATGCCGTCCCGGGATAATAGGGGTTGGCGAACTTGACCTTGACGCCCGCGTCCTCGAACGAAAATCCCATCTGGCCAGCGAGGCTTTTCATCATCTGGGAGGCGTCGGCCGAGCCCCTGATGCTGAGCGGCGGGATGGGCTTCGCGGCATGGAACGCGCCCGGGAGCGAGCTGACCCGAAAGCACACGTCAGGCATCGCCTGCGCATCGACGTAGGCATAGACGATGGTGCCGCTCCAGACGAGATTTTGGCCCGTCTCGTCGTCCCCAGCGAGCACAGAAATGCTGTTCTGGTACATCTGGTTATACTGCGAGCCGACTGTGCTGAGCTGATTCATCAGCGCGAGCGGCAGGCCCCAGATCGAGATTTCGGCTTGCCCCGAGCCCTGCCCCGCATTGACGATGTTGCAGGACACGCGCAGGCCGAAGACCTCTGCGGTGTTGCCGCCGCCTGCAAACTGACCGTTTGCCAGATCGAACTCGACAGTGATTTGCTTCCGGCTGAATGCCATCTTTTGTGCTCCCCGGGGCATCATTCCGAAGTAAACCCCCTTGTAACCGGGTCGGTTACAAGTTAGTTTACTCTGGCTATACCAGCCAATACATATCACGGAGAGTATAGCGGGCCGGAAGAAAGCTAGGAACTTCCAACCGACCCTAACCGAAGCGAACCTGTTTGGAGGCTCACCATGGCTGCTCAGCCGAATACCACACCCCGCTCGAAGACCTCAATCCCTGCGATGGGGACAACCATCGATCTGGCGGCTGCGCGCCCGTTAGACCGACGCCGCAATCAGGCGATCATGGCCGCTGCCATGCGATACGTAGACAGAGAAGGCCCTCGGGCGCGGGCATCCAAGACGGCCATCGAAGAGGCCATCGCCGACATGATCGGGGCGAGCCAATATCTGGCGCTCCGGCTCGGTGAGGCGAAGGCCCGCTCGGTCGTCTCCTCCCTCCAGGTCGCTCTCGGAAACTGATCCGGCACCTCAGCCCTGGCCGGCCAGAAGGTCGGCCGGCGACAGGTAGGCCAAGCTGTAGCGCGTCCCCAGCCCGGAGAAGACCGGGTCGCTGTCGCCCTGGTTGTCGATGAAGACGAGATCGCCGGAAAACCCGAGATAGACCGACCGCACGATCCGGTTGAGGTTCTGGCAGATGACGCCGCCGATCACGAGCGTGTTGTCGACAAAGAGGTCGATGAACAGGCCCGTGTCCTTCTGGTAGATGTTGACCTGCGAGACCTGGTTGCCGAGCGTCACGCTGACGGCTTGGTTCGGCACCGCCTGCAGCGGKATGATCACCATCACAGGCCTCCGGCTGGCAGACCAGACGAGGTCTGGAAT
>NZ_JBFULQ010000859.1:0-1634 GCF_054049815.1 Mesorhizobium sp. P5_C1
GTGTATGTCTTGGGAGATGGCGGATCAGGGGACAAATTGCAGGCTGGCGTCACGATCAGCACAAAACCGCCACTGAAGGTCGGGCCGCCCGCCGGCCTTGAATCCTACCTGGTGCTTGCGACGACTTCGCCAGTCAACGTCCATTTCCTCGAGCAGCAGGGCATAGATCCCAGAGATGCCGGCCCGCTTGGCTGGCTTCTCGCTGGGCTCTCTAATCCTGGTTTCAGGGACTCCGCCCAGGTTCCGGATTTTGATCTGAATTCCTGGGCAACCATGCGGATGGATATTGAAATTCAACCTTAACTCGGCAAGTCGGAGAAGGACAGACAATGACAGTTTTCAAGAAAGCACAATCGGACAGGCAAGGGTTCAAGCGTAAGCCTTGGTCGCAGGCTGTTCTTCTGGCGTTATGCGTGACAACAGTCTCGATCGCGCACGTCCAAGCCGGTCAGGCGGTGAAAACCCTCAAGGACAAGCATGCGCCGGGCATCCTCCTGGAAGACACCAAGGATGTACTGCCGCAGGGTGTGGAATTGCGCAAGGTATACCGGCCCGGCATTGAATTGACCAAGAAATGGGAAGGGTGGGTCCCCAAGCGCTATAATGATGCCGTTGGCTACTGCACCGTCGGCTACGGCCATCTCCTGAAGAAAAAGAACTGCGACGGTACGGGTAACGAAGTGGAGTTCCTGAAAGGTATCTCGAAAAAGCGCGGTGAAGAGCTGCTTATCGAGGACATGTCGAAGGCCCAGATCACTGTGCAGCTGGCCGTGCCAAAAGATATCGACGACGGCGCCTATGCCGCGCTTGTCGATTTTACGTTCAATGTTGGCGGCAACAACTTCAAGACCTCGACCCTTCTCGCGGTCGTCAAGAAAAAGCAGTTTGATCGTGTCCCCGAACAGCTCCTCAGATGGACACGTGCGGCAGGTGTCGAACTGGTAGGATTGAAGAACCGCCGCAAAGACGAGATCAAGGTGTTCTTTGACGGAAAGCCGGTTCCGAAGCCGGCGCCCATACCGGGTGAGGATCTGTCGCCTCTCAATATCGATGTTGTTGCCGAAAAGACGGCAAACTAGGATGCATCATGCCACATCCGTGCCGATTCTGGAGGCAGTAGCGCGCAACGGGTTATAGCGAGAGCATCGTCGGCGCCCCTACGCTGCGACGCGTCGCGCGGCGTAGGGCGTGTCGATCTTCGAAGGCAAGCGACGACTGTCACCGACCCAGTTGCAAAGAGAGTTCGCGGCAAGCCGCGACAGCTTTCAATGAGGGCTGCGCATGAGACCACACCGGGTAATTTTCGAGGTCCTGTACTTTTTCCTGATTTGTTCGGTGTTGTGCGGCGTCGCCTTTGCACAGGACATTGGTAGTCGCGGCCCAGACAATTTCGCTGCCCTGGTGCCCAACCTGCGGCCGCAGGAGGCTTCGTTCGTGACGTTCTCACCCAATGGCAAGCTGCTGGCCACAGGTGGCGGGTATGGTGAGCCGGCAGCAAGGCTCTGGGACGCGGACACCGGACGTTTTTTGCGCGTTATTGACGGCAGCAACAGCAGCGCTTCGATCGGAGTGCACGTCAGTGCTTTTGGCTTCTCCGACGACGGGCTGACCGCAGTGACAGGAGACGATGAGGG
>NZ_JBFULQ010000860.1:0-1627 GCF_054049815.1 Mesorhizobium sp. P5_C1
ATCCAAGGTTCTACGCTTCTGTTCGGCGGATCGCGGATTTGCACAAACCTTCCCGTGCCGAAGCGCTTGAGGCTGCGGCCACGTGTGATTGACTTGATCGCCCATCAAGGACATCCACGATGCCCGCACAATCCGCGATGCAGAGCCGATCCAGGCATTGTTCGCCGCACGACTAGATAAGGCAGATACGGTGAAGCGTTCTGGGCGACACCCCAGGCACCGCGCCCGTGGAACAAGGGTCCAAACTTTTAGAGTAAGGGCGAGACACTAGGCAGCCGACGGCGCCCCAGCTGAGGCCGGGATTTTTGGGAGGACACATACCATGAAGCGCCATTTTCCGATTGCACTCGCTGGGCCTGAACTTGCCAAATGACACTATATGCGCGAAACTTGTTATGTGCGGAACTTGGTTTTCGAAGAGCCGCTCATAGGGCGGATGTGGGAATGGCGTGGTTGTCCGCACCACCACCGTCACGACCGGGCGATCAAGGATAACGGCGAGCAAGCGGGGGTTCCAATCAATGGCATATGTCGCGTCTTGGCGGAATCCTCGCGTAAGAGCAGCTTTTGCTGCCATTGCGCTATCGCAGTTTGCGGCCATCGCGCATTCCAGCGAGGGATCATTTGATGACTTTCCCTTCTTGGTGCATTGCGAGGTTAGCGGTCTGCATCGTGCTTTCTATTTGTCCACAATTAGCCAAGACGGGGTTGCCGTCTATATTTCGCCGGACAGGCTGGCCGGCACCATAACTGTAAGAGGCAAGGCCGATCCGGTGGGCGCAGACGGGTCGGGAAGTTGCGCAGGAAAAACACTTGAGCAACTACGATCGACGGGTCAAGCATATGACTTGAAGCACTGATTTTTGAGGAATGCTGTCGGCGCAATTCCACCTTCAAATGCGAACTTTTCGCCGCCTGTTGGTTCGGTCACACATTTCCGCCAGATCCCGTTTGTCAAACGGCTTCCAAAACTGCCCTCCGATCGGCGTCCAATTTTGACCTCCTTTATGTAGTGCGGAGCGGTCAACGTTCGCCCGGGCGGACCTGGTCAGGGTTGCGCAGCCCGGTCGAGCGCGGATTGCGCTTGGCAGCTGATTGGGTGATCAGGCGCGGTTCTTGAAGCGCCAGGACTCGTTGCCGGTCTCGATGATCTCGCAATGATGGGTGAGACGGTCGAGGAGCGCTGTCCTCATCTTGACGTCGCCGAAGACGGCGGGCCATTCTCCGAAGCTCAAGCAGTTCCGCAGTGTCGCAACCCGCTACGACAAGCAGCTGGCCAACTTCACGGGTTTCTTCGTTAAACGCGCCGCTATCGCTATCTGGCTCAGATAGTTTAATCGTTACTGCGACCTAGGGTTGAAAAGAAATAGTACCTTTTTTGTCACATCGTTTGGGCAATGTCGTCTCGACTGATTTCGTTGCGGCCGATTTCGATTGTGGTGACTAAGCGCGAGCGTAAATCTCGCACTTGGAAAAGAGTGTGACTCATCTCTTTCGGAGGCCGGTAGATTCACGGCACCCACTTTGAAGCTGGAGTTTAAAATGAACGTCAAGAGCCTTCTTCTCAGCTCCGCTGCGGCTCTAATCGCTGTTTCCGGTGCGCGCGCCGCCGACGCCGTCGTCGTCG
>NZ_JBFULQ010000861.1:0-1627 GCF_054049815.1 Mesorhizobium sp. P5_C1
GTGGAAGGCATCGATCGCACCCATACCGAACATCGTCGTGATCCCACTACCAGACTACTGGACCATACGAACTGAAGTGGCTGCTCGCCCTGGCTGSTGTACCACGCTGCCGAAGTGCCTCCGCGCATCCGGCGCTTCTCCGAGGCCGCGGGCAACATCACAAAAGCTCGCCCGAGTAGGCAACGCAAATCGGTTTTTTAGCGACCGCGAAACCAAGCTCGCACTTCCGCGTTGAAGCTCATCCAACATGGAGCTCGACGAATGGATTCGGCAACTGCGGCAGTAATGCTTTTGCTTTCGTGCAGCCCGGGGAGAGAAGCTTCCGTGTGCAAACCCATCGATACGGCGTCGACGATGTACACATCGCTTGACCAGTGCCGGGCTTCCCTGTCGCGGAGGCTGGCAAGCTCTCCCAACGGCGCAATCGTCGGAAGGTGCAAGTCGATCGACCCCAACGTCACCGCATCCCTGCCTGCGCAATATACGACGGTCGTGGTCAAGCGAGGAATTGGGCAAGGCACCGTGACCAGCTATCTCGTGCCACGCGAGACGAAATGAAAAGAGGCGGTGCCGGAAGCGCGTGGCCGCTTGGCCACCCTGAAGATAATCCAGCAAAGGCAAAACCGGGCGACCTGCATCATCGATAATAAAGCAACTCGCCGGGGCAGCCCCAACGCCCTCCCCAGCGAGCCAGTTGCTCCGCGTAGAACGAGAAATGGAGCAACTGGAGCCCTATACGAACCCAGGCTCCAATAAGTTTCACCTCCAGCCATCCTGAAACCATTTTGTCGAACTTGCGTTGACGACCGGGGGCCGTCAGACCCAGGAGATATCCCATGACCGTCAACTGCCGCATCTCGATCGACAACCGGCCGGAAGCCACCGATGCCGTCTTCCAAGCGGTTCCCCGGATCGGCGAAAGCGTTTCGCTGTCGATCAACGGAAATGCGCAGGACCTGCGGGTATCGCGTGTGGTGCATGTGACGAATGGCACGCTGGAAGGTGCGGCGATCGTCGTCGAAGTGACGACCAGCATCCTGTAGGGGTCGAGAGCAGTCGGGTCCCGGCCTGTCAGCCGGCGCCCGCTGCCGTTTGCGACCAGCTGACCAGCTCAGTTGCGACCTACTCCTTGTCGCCCTCGGCAATCCCATTGCCGTCGGTGGGCAGGATTCCAAAATCCTGCGACTTCACCCCCTGCTCCGCCGTCAGGAACCCGTCCGAGGCCAGACCGCGCCGCAGCAGTTCCCTGACCGCAGCCGAGCGGCTCGGCATGCGCTTGTCATATCGCCAGTTCTCCAGCGCGGCCAGTTCGTCAGCCGTCAGCATGATCTGCAGTCGTTCGGGGCGTTCCAGTTCAGCCATGGCGCTTCCTCGCTCAAGACTAAGAATACGTTGAGTTAGTATCTGTCTCACTCAGCTTATAATTATGATAGGCCGCATTATGCGTCAAGACCCTGCGATGGGTGAACGACGTATCCCACACATGATAAGCATCAAACGCGGGCTGCGCATTTGTGTAACTATGCTAACCAACTGATTTAATTGAATATTTTATAGATTTCACTTGCCAGAAGCTCATGCCCGGCGCATGATGGAATCTGAACAGAAAACCGGTCCCTCTGGGAGG
>NZ_JBFULQ010000862.1:0-1625 GCF_054049815.1 Mesorhizobium sp. P5_C1
GTCGAGGTCGACTCGAGTTTTAGCGACATCCTGAAGAATCTCGACTTCGCGGCCATGGCCGTCGCCGAGGCTCGCTACGACCGCTACAGCATTTTCGGCGACCTCATGTATGTAAAACTGTCGGGAGAAAGTGGCACGCCGAGAGGCGTCGTTGCCAACAGTGTCGAGGTCTCGTCACAGACATTTTCAGGGCTGGTCGGAGCTGGCTATTCGATCCTCCAGAGTGACGCCGGACGTCTCGATTTCGTCGGCGCCATGAGGGTCTGGTCCGTAGACACGGACCTGAACTTCCATGGCGGTATCCTTGACGGCGTATCCGGCAGCGACGGAGCGACCTGGGCGGACGGCCTGGTTGGCGTTCGCGCGAACTACTCGCTCACGCCTGAAGTCTATCTGACGGGCTGGGGCATGGTTGGTGCAGGCGGCGCCAATGTCGACTGGGATGTCGCCGCCGCACTGGGCTACCGGTTCAACAAGCGGTTTTCGGCGGTCGCCGGCTACCGCGCGCTCGGCGTCAACTACCGCAATGACGGCTTCGTCTTCGATGTCGTCCAGCAAGGACCCATCATGGGACTGGTCATGCGTTTCTAGATCCAGGATCTGCATCAACGACAACAGGGAGGAAGTGATGACAACGAAATTTACATTCCGCAACTGCGCCGTCCTGGCCTTGGCTTTGGCCACTTTCGTACAGGTTGATGCGGTCTCCGTGGTCACACAGGGATCGATTTCATCTCAAGCGCTGGCCCGCGTTGGCCATCCTCTTACGCCCGGTAGTGCGGCGGGCGTCGCGCGGCGCACAACCCGGCGAACCATCCGCAGAACCAGCGTCTACGTAGCCAGTCTGCCGGCCGGTTGCGTCAAGACTTCGGTCAACGGGACGACAATCTGGCATTGCGGCGCGAAATATTATCAGCACACGGGGTCGAAATACGTAGTCGTCCTCGTTAACTGATCGGGCGCGGACAGCCACCGGCCAGGCCTGACCGATAACAGGTCGGCCCTAGCGACACGATCGTCCAAGCAACGACCGGTCGCGGGTCGTGCGCCTCTACGACGCGCCCGGCGGTTCGAAGTGACGGGGCGGAAGCGAGATCGAACTGGTGAAATGACTTCCGAGCAACGCCCAGGATGGGCGCGGCAGTCACGATCCACAAAACGGACACTCATGAGCAAGAACGCAAACAAGGGAAGGTAATACTATGCGAATCTTCACGACACTCATCGCGGCAGTAGCACTTTCGTCTGCGACGGCGGCATACGCACAAACACAAAATCCGCTTCCCAAGGCCAGCGATGTGCTTGTCCGATACGGGGACGACGTCGAGGGCTGGACGATCTATACAAATCAAACGCGTGGAGATTGCTTGATCGTGCGCCAAGATGGGCCAAGTTCAGTACAAATGGGCGTTACCGCAAATCAGGAGGTCGGGTATCTTGGCGTGTTCACGAAGGTGGATATCGGTCTTAAGAACGGTACCAAGTCGGACATCTTCGTCTCCATCGACGGCCATCTCTATAAGGGTGTGGCCACCAGCACGAGCGGCGAACTCAAGGGCGGATATTCTGGCGGCTACATCTTGACCGACGATCCGAAGTTCAAGCGCGACGTGGCGAAGAAATAT
>NZ_JBFULQ010000863.1:0-1624 GCF_054049815.1 Mesorhizobium sp. P5_C1
CTCCGGAACGGCCGGCGTCAGCCAGTTCTGCTCCTTGAACGTCAGGAAATGGGATGCGTCGGAGGTTTCGATGATGTCGGCGTTGTGGATGCCGCTCGAATATTCCTGTCCTATGCGCTGAAAGACGCGCTCCGAACCGGCCCTTTCCACCTGGACCTTGATGCCTGGATAGTGCGCCTCGAATGCGGCGCCCAGTTTCTCGGCGACCTGGACATCGGTTGAGGTGTAGTAGACGACCGATGCTTCCTTGGTTGCCGCGGCAACCAGGTCGTCCGTAACTTTGTAGGGTTCGGGCGGACCGGCCCAGGCCAATTGACCCCATGCCAAGGCTGCTAAAAGCGCGCCTGCTGCGACTTTCTTATTGGACATTCTCTCTCTCCCTAGTGTGCGAGCGCCCGGCAACGATCAGGTGGGCAATGAAGCCAAATTTGCTGGTTTTCCGGGACCGCGACATCGACAGGCGCGATCGCCCGCACGGTTTCGCCACCTGATAGATTGACAAGATAATCGCGATGCGACCCGAGATAGACTTGGCGCACGACCTTTCCGGTGGCCCAGTTGCTCGGATCGCCCTTCGGTTTCTCGTTGGTGAGATGCAGATCGTGATGCCGCACGGATACGGCGGTCTGGCCGTTGGCGGCATAGTCGCCGCTGCCACAGCGCAGCAGCAGACCGTTGCCGCAATCGACGGTGTCCGTTCCGACCCGCTTGCCCTTGAAGATGTTGGTGCCGCCGATGAACTGTGCAACGAACTCCGAACGCGGCCGCTCGTAAATGTCTTCGGGCGAGCCGGCCTGCTCGACATTGCCCTGGTTCATCACCACAATGACATCGGCAGCGGTCATGGCCTCCGTCTGATCGTGCGTGACATAGACGGTCGTGTAGCGGAACTCGTCGTGGAGGCGGCGGATCTCAAACCGCATCTCCTCGCGAAGATTGGCATCGAGATTGGAAAGCGGCTCGTCGAGCAGCAGCGTCTCCGGCTCGATGACAAGGGCTCTCGCCAGGGAAACACGCTGCTGCTGACCGCCCGACAACTCGCCCGGATAGCGCTCGGCCAGACTTTCGAGCTTGGTCGCCTGGAGGATGCGGCCTGTCTTTGCCTGAATATCGGCCTTGCCCATGCGACGAAGCCGCAAGCCGTAGGCGATGTTCTCGAACACGGTCATATGCGGCCAGAGCGCATAACTCTGGAAGATCATCGACATGTTGCGCGCTTCCGGCGGCTCGCTGGCGTGGGGCGACGACACAACACGGCCGCCGACACGGATCTGACCGTCCGACGGCTGAACGAAGCCGGCAACCAGGCGCAAGGTCGTGGTCTTGCCGCAGCCCGAAGGTCCGAGCAGGCACACCAGTTTTCCCTTCTCGATAGCGAGATCGACCGCGTTGACCACCGTCAGCTTGCCGTAGCGCTTGGTCAGCTTATCGAGTTCCACAAAGGCCATCGGTCCTCCCGAAACATTTCCTCACAAACGCGATGCGCTTGTGCCTGCTGCTAAAGGTCGGTCTAATTTTGTCAATTGTCAACAATTAACTGACGACTATCTGCATGAATTGCAAAGCGCTGCCATCTGCGTTGAATCGAAATGGCTTTGCGGCGCGCTATCCGGCGGCCCACAAG
>NZ_JBFULQ010000864.1:0-1623 GCF_054049815.1 Mesorhizobium sp. P5_C1
GTTCCATGGCGCGTTGAATCACCCGTATCGATTCCTTGTCATTGGCCGCGCCCCAGAACGCGCCCGACATACCCCAGGTACCCAGGCCAATCTTGGATACCTTGACCGACGACGATCCTAACTGTCGCTGTTGCATTTGCTCCTCCTGATCGGCGGCATGCCCGTCTTGGCACGTCGCCCAGTTTGCCTCGACATTTATAGACTTATATGCTCGTCTGACAAGTAAATCGTGACCTGCCGCTTATTTTTGATCGGAGATAGAAATTTCCACCATCCGGGCCGTTAAACCGTCCTGCGCCGGCGCAACAGCCAAAAACACATTCGGCAAAACGGTCGGAAAAAGGGGTTTACGTTTCATCTTCTCTTCTTATATGCTCATCGGACAAGTTGAGGCCTTACCCGCAAGGTGAGTGCACAGGTATGGGTGAGTCACCCTCGGGAGGAGCTTCGATGAAGATCGTGGACATCAAGACGGCGGTCGTCGCCTATCACGGCAAGGCGACCCTGATCCGTATCGATACCGACGCCGGTATCTCCGGCTATGGCGAGGCAAATCCCGACGCGGKCKCGGCCGCGATCGTCGGACTTATTTCGGAATTGAAGTCGGAACTCATTGGCCAGGATCCCCGCAACGTCGAATATTGCTGGGACAAGATCCGTCGCGACCATGTCTTTTCCGGTGCGCAGGCCGGCGTCTTTCTCATCGCGCTGACCGGGCTTGAAATGGCGCTGTGGGACGTGGCGGCGAAGGCGGCGGGGCAGCCGCTCTATCGCATGTTCGGCGGCAAGTTCCGCGACCGGATAAGGCTTTATGCCGATTGCGGCCACGGTGATGACGAAGCGGGATCGCCGCAGGGGTGCGCAACGCGCGCCCGCCGCATAGTGGCCGAGGGCTTCACGGCGGTGAAATTCGACATCGACAACGTGCGCCATCCGGCAAAGTTCGATGCGGTGAACCACACCATCAACGGCGCCGAGCTCCGCTCAATGGTGGAGCGCGTTGCGGCGGTGCGCGACGCGATCGGTCCTGACGTCGATCTCTGCATCGACCTGCACGCGCGCTACGACGTACTCAGCGCCAGCCGCATAGCGTCGGAGATGGAGCGGTTCAACCTTTTGTGGCTGGAAGAGCCAATTCCGGCTGAGAACGTCGAGGCCCTGAAACAGGTCCGCATGCGAACCAAGACGCCAATCTGCGTCGGCGAAAATCTCTACCTGCGCTGGGGTTTCCGCGAGCTGTTCCAGAATTATGGCGCCGACATCATCATGCCCGACGTGCCGAAATGCGGCGGCCTTGCCGAAAGCCGCAAGATCGCGAACCTCGCTGAAATGTATTATGTGCCATTCGCACCGCATCTTGTGTCGACACCGCTTGGCACGATGGCGACATGCCATGTGTGCGCGAGCGTGCCGAACTTCCTCGTGCTGGAGTGGCATGCCCTCGAGGAGCGGGAAGCGTGGGATAGCTATGTGCGCCTGCCGGATGGCGCCAGGTCGATCGTCGAGGATGGCCACATCGTCATACCCGACACGCCCGGCATCGGTGTCGAGCTCAACATGGACGGCGTGCACAAATACGCCGTGCCTGGTTATGGCATCTTTGAATAGGCGCTGACCGGATAA
>NZ_JBFULQ010000865.1:0-1621 GCF_054049815.1 Mesorhizobium sp. P5_C1
AATCTGACCTGGTGCACGGCGGAATCGGAAACGACACTATAGACGGCGGCGAGGGTCTTGACTTCATCTACGGCGATGCAGGCGAAGACTATCTCTTCGGCGGAGCAGGTACCGACGCCGTCTCCGGTGGTGATGGCAACGACATCGTTGCGTTCGACTCCAATGACCTTACGGTGGACGGCGGCAACGGAACCGACGTGCTCCAGCTTCTCGCTTTCGTGGTTGTCGATCTTACTCTTGATAATGAAGTGCCGTCGGCGTTTGGATTCGTTGAGAATTTCGAAGGAGTTGACTATTCGCTGCTTGCTGGACCGGTGACAGCCTCTGGTACTGCGGACAGCAACATCTTTATCGGCACCGCGGCCGCCGATACGTTCGATGGCCTCGGGGGGGACGACACCTTGCGCGGCGGCGGAGGCAGCGACACTCTGCGCGGCGGCGAGGGTGCCGATATCCTTGATGGCGGCGCGGGCACCGACCACATGATCGGCGCTTCCGGTAACGACAGCTATTATGTCGACGACGCAGGCGATATAGTCGACGAGGGCGTTGGCCCCAATGGCATCGATTCCGTCAACGGCTTCATCTCGATTAACCTTGCCGACACCTCTCACTTCATCGGCAATGTCGACAATGTGGCGTTACGCGGGCCGACTAATATCAATGCCACCGGCAATGGCTTGAACAACACGCTAACCGGCAATTCCGGCAACAATGTCATCAACGGCCTTGGYGGAGCTGACACCATGATTGGCGCTCAAGGCARCGACACMTAYTTCGTCGACAATGCCGGCGATATCGTCAGTGAAAGCAGTGCCGGCGCCRACGGCAACGATACCGTCAATGGCTATATCTCGATCAACCTCAGYGATGGCAACCACTTCACRGGCAACATCGAGAACGTCGCACTGCGCAGCGCAGCTTCGATCAACGCCACCGGCAACAGCCTGGCCAATGCGCTGAMYGGCAATTCAGGCGTCAACACGCTGASCGGCCTCGGCGGCAACGATACGCTGGACGGCAAGGAAGGCGCCGACAYCATGCAGGGCGGTCTTGGCAACGACACCTAYTATGTCGACAATGCCGGCGAYCWTGTCMTCGAGGYCAATGGCCAGGGCACCGACAATGTSCAGGCYTATGTCAGCTTCAACCTCTCYGGTCAGGARCTGGAGAACCTGGCGCTACGCACAGGCGCCTCGATCAACGGCACTGGAAATTCCCTTGCCAACTTCATCACTGGCAACAGCGGCAACAACATCATCGACGGCCTCGGCGGCGCCGATACCATGAGCGGCAGCACCGGCAATGATACCTATTATGTCGACAATGCCGGTGACCATGTGGTCGAACTCAACGGCCAGGGCACCGACAATGTGCAGGCCTATGCCAGCTTCAACCTCTCCGGCCAGGAATTGGAGAACTTGGCGCTGCGCAGCTCGGCTTCCATCAATGGCACAGGCAACTCGACCGCCAACACCATAACCGGTAATTCCGGCAACAACATCATCAACGGCCTCCTCGGCAGCGACACGCTGAGCGGCAGCACCGGGCATGACACCTTCGTCTTCACCACGGCGCTGAACGCCGCCACCAATGTCGACCGCATCACCGACTTCTCGGT
>NZ_JBFULQ010000866.1:0-1614 GCF_054049815.1 Mesorhizobium sp. P5_C1
CCTGAAGGATGATACCTATGGGGAAGCCAAGCGCTTCTTCGAACTGACTGAATGGCAATTGCACGACGTCGTCTGYAGTTGTCATGTCGGGACTACGATGAGAGGGCAATGGGTTGCTGCAAGGGTCCGCCGGATAATCGGTGGCAACAGGTTCTTTAATTGGCTCAGAGAGAGAATGTGGCACTGAGGCAGACTGCGATTGCGGGGAGCGGCGTTCCTTCGTCCCGTGTGTCCTGGGAAGAACTTTCAGCCGCAGCTGCTATTGCATCTGAGGCAAGCGGGCTCTGCGACGATAGGCCTGGCACCGCAATCGCATTGACAGATATGGCGTTGGGGGTACGCTTCGCAAATGGCGCGCGCAGCGACACTTGAGCGCTTGCCAAAATAATGAGATTGGGCCGGTCGTCAGCCTGCGCGATAAGGGCTATCTGCCGAAGAGATGAATGATTAAGTGTTTGCATTGCACCAATCTCGGCGCGAAAGAAACACTTAGATGAGCCGAGGGCCCGGCCGAATTCACCATCGAGCAATTGATGGAAGAGCGATCCGACGACATGCTACTGGTCTCGGACTTGGTTGCTGCTTGCGGCCGGCGGTCGCGCCCAGCGGCCTTGCAATCCGAGCAGCCGAAAAAGCCGGACCAGATCCCAATGGAGCTCCGTTTAAGGGTCGCCGCAAACAGGATTGATCTCAGTAGATGGGGTATTCGGCTTGCGCCCCTTCTTCAATGGTGACGCAGGAAGGTGCTGSGCTTCGAGCTGATGATAGAACGGGGGTCTGTCCAAACAGCCACAAGCATCAGGAAAGGAAGCGCAGCATGAAGCACTTWATCGGCCTCGAYGTCGCGGTGAAAGAGACSGCGGTTTGYATTGTCGATGAATCTRGCAGGATCTGCCGYGAGGTGAAGGTCGWCAGCCACTGCGACGRTCTCYTMGCCGTCCTGAAGGATCCTGCCTTGACCATTGAACGGGTCGGYCTCGAGGCCGGGCCCATGTCGCAATSGCTTTTCGAGGGGCTGGCGTGCGCCGGGTTGCCGGTCATCTGCATCGAGACGCGTCATGTGAAAGCGTTCCTGAGCAGCCGAACAAGACCGACCGATCGCATTGACGCGCGCGGCATCGCGCAGATGATGCGAGTCAACCTGTACCGCCCGGTGCATGTGAGTCGCTCACAAGCCAGAAGCGGCGGGCACTCTTGACGGCCCGCAAGCTGCCGTAGGGAAAGGCGATCGCCATCGAGAACGACATCCGCGGTCTTCTGCGCAGAAAGCAAGCGCGTTGGATGCATATCCCTGTGCGGGGACGGCATGATGCGGACGTTGCTCTATCAGGCACCACAAACGCTGATGACTCGCGTGACGAAATGGTCGTGGCTCAAGGCCTCGGCGATGAACGTCGCCAAGCGGCGCGGGATGCGCAAAGCAATTGTCGCCTGGCAGTCGTCATGCATCGCATGTGGCTGGACGGCACCGAGTTCCGCTGGACGAGGGAAACCATGGCGTCAGCCACCTGATCTAGAAGGCCAGAAAGGAGAGAGACAGAGTTCCGCTCGCTGGCGGACGGACGTCCTTCGCAGGACGATGGATGAGGCGAGCTCGCTGAGACACTCGTACTG
>NZ_JBFULQ010000867.1:0-1609 GCF_054049815.1 Mesorhizobium sp. P5_C1
GTGCCGCAGCGCTCAAGTTGCCCAGGAATCTACTGCCCAAAACAGGCAGCTTTCTGAAGAATTAGCTAATCTCCAAACCCAGCTTCATGCATTTACAACGAGCACGGTCTGGCGCGCAACTTGGCCGATCCGTCATGTTTTTGCCGCGATACCAGCTCCGATACGGCGGTATGGAAGGCGCGCACTAAAGTTGGGTTGGTGGGTCGTGACGTTCCAACTGCCGAAAAAACTTGCTGAGCGCAGAGAAGGAATGTTTGCTACCGCGGAGGCACTTCCCCAGCCACTCGTGGCCGGAACAAAGAGTACAAACCAAGCTAGACGTTGTCCCCCCGATTTGGAGAAGCTCATCTCAGCTAGCTTCGACGAACCCTGGTACGATTACAAGTACGCACTGACTGCGAGAAAACTTCGTGGCTTAGATCACTACTGCACGATCGGGGCTAAAGCGGGATACTCCGCAAATGCTGCTTTTGATGAAGAGTTTTACCTCTCTGGCAATCCCGATGTCGCCAAGGCAGTTCAGGAAGGGTCGTTTCTTTGCGGCTTTGAACATTACATTAGGTACGGACGCGCTGAGGGGCGTAGCGGTCAAGGCCGGCTGCCGCACGACTATTCGCATCTTCAACCGATGTTTGACGAAGATTGGTACGATCGGACCTACGAGTTAAAGGACCAGGAATTACATGGATTCGCTCATTATTTGGCCAAGGGTGGCCGCAGCAGTTATTCTCCGCACGCAGACTTCGATGAGCAATTTTATTCGGCGTTTTACCCTGATGTCGGGTTGGCCATTTCCTCTCGCAAATATCTTTGCGGTTTCGAACACTACGTTCTCGTGGGTCGAGCCGAAAACCGTCTGACCAAACATAACCTTACGAAAATCTTGGACGTACGCCATCCGAGCCTCACCGATCCGGTCGGTATTACTCAGGCACGTTCCATCGAACGTCGGATCGCGCCGATAGCGGCGTGCTCGGGCGCAGACGAGGAGAGTTATTGGATCCTGGTTCCCACGCTTGACCCAGACATCTTCTTCGGTGGATACAAAGCACTTGTTGAGTTGGTTGTGGGATTGGCTTCGCTGAAGCGCCCGATAACCATCGTCATTTGTGCTCAGGATGATGACGGTTCTTATTTTAGGTACTGGATCACGCGACAGATCCGGCTCGCTGTAGCCTTCGGGACTGTCCGGATTGTCAACGGTCGACGTCTCAAAGCGCCACTATGTCTATCGCCTACGGATAAGATTTTCGCCTACTCTGCCTGGGAAGCGCACCTTGCGCACCAGATGGCAGCGCATGTCAAAAGTGGGTTATTCGCCTGGCTTGTGCAAGAATATGAGCCGATTTTCCACGATTACTCGGCAGAGCACGCCATCGTCGCGAATGCCTATCAGCTAGCACACTATCCGATCTTCAATTCGACCGAGTTAAAGGATTACTTCCAGCACCACAGGCTCGGTATTTTCTCCGGCGATCGGACGCCGTCGCGAGGACGCGATTTCGCGGTGTTCGAGCACGTGTTGACCAAGCTTCGGGCGCCAACCTTGGCCGATCTGAAGGGCCGACCATCGAGGACTCTAATCTTCTACGCGCGGCCGGAAGCACAC
>NZ_JBFULQ010000868.1:0-1609 GCF_054049815.1 Mesorhizobium sp. P5_C1
ATTCTATACATGATGTAGTCGCCCAACAGAGCCCATACGCCAAAGCCCACAAACACGGGCATAATTATCGGGTCGTGCCATACCTTGCCGTAGTATGTGGGGGCAGTGAGCTGAAGTATGAAGAACATCACTATTGGAAACAGCGAGATGATCCAGGCTGAGACCCGCCCCTCGGACGAAAGCGCTCTGATCTTCATTCGCAACTTCTGCCGCTCACGCAGAACCGAGGACAGATTAGCCAGGATTTCGGTAAGATTGCCGCCGGTCTTGGACTGAATGGAGAGCGATACCGAAAGCAGGTGAAGGCCCTCGAATCCGACCCGCTGAGACAGTTTTCGCACTGCCTGTTCAATGCTTAGACCAAAGGTGATCTCGTCGGAGACGATGCCGAATTCCGTCCCCAGAGGATCAGGCATCTCACGCGCCACAAGGCCAATGGCCACTGAGGCTGGATGTCCGGCGCGCAGCGAGCGCACGATCATGTCGAGAGCATTCGGGAGTTGCTTCGCGAATTTCAGGATTCGCTTTTTGCGCGCGCGGCGAAGCATGAACAGGGGCAACGCAAACCCGACAATCATGAATACAGCGAGTGCCACTATTGCCGACAAGTGGAAGAGGAACGACAGCAGCAGCGCCRATGCCAACCCGGCGCAGATAAATATACCGGCGAATGTCAGCGGGTTTCCGGTGATGCCGGATTGGGTATAGAGCCTATTCAGTCCGACCAGCCCAAAAAGAAAGTCCCCCGATTCCGTCAGCCCCCGCTCGTGCAGCAGGTTTTGCAAAGTCCGTTCTGCCGGAACGTCGTCAGACAATCGCCTCAACCGACGATTGATGGCGCCGACCGCCGCACGGCGACCGGAAAAGGAAAGATACAGGGCCTCGCCGGCGAGGATTACCGACGCCGCCGCAAGGACGTAAATAAAATAGAGCAACGCCTGGCCGGACGGCATCAGAGCGCGACCTGCGGATTGAAGGCGTCCTTGCCGAAATGATGCCCTAGCGTTGCCGCTTCCGCCGCAAATCGGGGCCTGACACCGGTGGCACGAAATTCGCCGATGATCGTACCGTCGGTGGCGACATCGCGCCGGACGAAATGATAGATTTCCTGCAGTTGCACGACATTGCCCTCCATTCCGGTGATTTCCGAGATCGATGTCACGCGCCTGCCGCCGTCCGACAGTCTCTGTGTCTGCACGATAATGTCAATGGCCGAAGCAATTTGCGCCCGGATGGACTCGTGCGTCATCGGCATCCCGGCCATGCCGATCATCTGTTCCAGTCGCGAGATCGCGTCGCGCGGTGTGTTGGCGTGGATGGTGGTCATCGAGCCTTCATGGCCGGTGTTCATCGCCTGCAGCATGTCGAAGGCTTCCTCGCCGCGCACCTCGCCGACGATGATGCGGTCAGGCCGCATGCGCAGCGCGTTCTTGACCAGTTCGCGCTGGCGAACCTCGCCTTTCCCTTCGACACTGGGTGGACGGGTCTCCAGCCGGCCGACATGCGGCTGCTGCAATTGCAGTTCCGCCGCATCCTCGATGGTGATCAGGCGCTCTCTGGACGGAATGTGGCTCGACAGTGCATTGAGCAAGGTCGTCTTGCCGCTGCC
>NZ_JBFULQ010000869.1:0-1605 GCF_054049815.1 Mesorhizobium sp. P5_C1
ATTTCATCCAGCGCTATGTTTTTCCGGGTGGCATGCTGCCGACGCCGTCGATCCTGAAGGCACTCGGCAACGATCACGGCCTTGCCCATCTGCGCGAGCGCGTGTTTCCGGACGACTATGCGCGCACGCTCGCCGAATGGCGCCAGCGGTTCTGGGCGTCATGGGAAAAGATCGTCCCGCTCGGCTTCGACGACCGCTTCAAGAAGCTCTGGGAATTCTACCTGCATTATTGCGAGGCCGGCTTCCGCGCCAGCTATATCGACGTGCGCCAGGTGGTCTACAAGGCATAGGTCCACGCTGCCGTACCGGCGCGGACCTATGCCGACGGTCAGAGAAGGATTCGGTATTTCGCAAATCCCGCTTCGCCCTCTCCTACCGGCTCGATCTTCAGCGACTTCACCTCGGCAATGAAATCCTTGGCCTTGGCGCCGGTCTCGAACACGACGCTGGTTCCAGGCAGCGGCGCGAACGACCAGTTGCCGTCCGCCGACGGATTGATCGTGCCCTCGCTGACGATGTAGCGAACGATCACGTCGCGATTGGTGTCCGGCGCCTCGTAGATGATCTTCGAGGCATTGATGTCGGGGAAATTGCCGCCACCGCCGGCCCGGTAGTTGTTGGTCGCAACGACGAATTTCTGTTTGGGATCAATTGGCTTGCCGTCAAACATCAAGTCGACGATGCGATTGGCGCCGGCGTTCGCCAGTCCCCCCTTGGCATCGTATTTCGGCGGCTGCGACAGGTCTATCTTGTAGGTCACGCCGTCGATGACGTCGAAATTGTAGGACGGGAAGTCGGTGTTGATGAGGGCCTGGTCGGCCTTGCCCGGTTCGATCCGGTTGAAGATGCCGGCCGACATTTCCAGCCATTCCTTGACCTGCGCGCCGGTGATTTCCACGGCTCGCACGGTGTTCGGGTAGAGGTAGAGATCGGCGACGTTTTTGATGGCGATGTCGCCTGCCGGCACGTCTGTATAGTAGTCGGCGCCGCTGCGTCCACCGGCCTTGAAGGGTGCGGCGGCCGACAGCAGCGGCACGTCCTTCCATTGCGTGTTCTTGAGAATATCCTTCAGGTACCAGGTCTGCGCCTGGCTGACGACCTGCACCGACGGATCGTCGGCGACTAGCGCGAAATAGGAATACAGCGGCGCCGAGGTCTTGCCGACGGGACGGCGCACATAGGCCAGAGTTGCCTGGTGGTCCTGTTCGAGTGCCGCGATGATGCGCTTGTCGTCGGGGACGATCGACTTGGCCTTGTTGTCGACGCGTTCGAAGATCGGCCGCGCCTCGGAGGTGGCGGAAACGACCTTCCAGTTCGACCCGTCGCGCTCCAGCATCAGGTCGATCAGCCCCATATGCGAGCCCCAGAAGCCGCCCATCACGGCCGGCTTGCCCTGCAGCGTGCCTTTTTGCGTGTCGACGCCGTCCAGCGACTGGAAGTCCTTCTTGCCGGGAAAGACCAGATGCTGGTGGCCGGTGAATACCGCATCGATGCCGTCGACACCGGCGACGAAGAACGACGCATTCTCCATCATGTCGCCCTGCTTCACGTCGATGCCGGAATGTGAGAGCGCAATCACGATGTCGGCGCCTTCCTCCTTAATCT
>NZ_JBFULQ010000870.1:0-1600 GCF_054049815.1 Mesorhizobium sp. P5_C1
CCCAATAGACTGGGTAGATGCGAAACACGCGCTTCACGGCAAACTCTCGGCAAGAGCGCCACCGTCCGCCGATCTCCGCTTTCTTGCCCAGCCTGTCGGCGGCCAAAAAGACCACGAAGCCCGAAATCACAAAGAACAGATCTACGCCACCCGGCCCGACAGCGCTCGGTATTGGTTCCATCCAATGGCCGTAGAAATGAACCCACACCACCATTAGAGCCGCGACGGCCCGAAGACCCTGGATGTTTTTATAGAGCATCGCGGATGGATACCAGCGGAGAGCTGGCGCCGCAACATCCGTGGCCTAGGAGGCGTCGAGCTCGACAGAGCATTGATGGGTAGCAACCGCACCCGTCGTAGAGTTCACCACCCGCACCGACAAGCTGTCACCAGCCGACACCGCCACTATGTTGACCGTATCGGCGGACACAAGCACTGCCGCCGTAGTGGTGCAGGTCAGAAGAGTTCCCACCCCGTTGATGAATAGCGTGTAGGTGTATGTCTGCGACGCGCCCGGAACGAGGTTGGCAAGCGCTCGCAGGTTTTTCACGACCCCTGCGAACGGCACGGTAATCGCCGGGTTGAGAGCCGACGTTACGGAGGCATGCGCCCCAATGTACGATGTTGTATTTGCCGCCACAGTGCCGCCCGCCGAGGTGAGCGCCAAGACGCCCTTGACGACGCTGGTGCGCTTAGGCGTCGACAACCCGAAGCTCGCCCTTGCGCAAGCATGCGCGATCTTGGTGCGGGCGCTACGGGTCTCGTGGATGTTGTCAAAGACGTTGGTGTCAACTCGGTTCTGATCGCCGCTCCAGTTAAGATATCGGGCAATAGTCGGCCCGCAAATCTTGCCGGCGTCCACAAAGGCCACGGGCTTGCCGGCGTCTCGATAGGTAGCAACGACGCGGCGGATGGTCTCGCGATAAATAGGCACGTTGCTGCCGCTGCCAGAGTTCTGGCCGATACCGCCATAGGTCTGCGCCGCCGCCCTTGCGTAGAACTGCGGCGTCAGCAGGACGATTGCCCTCGCACCGGCTGCAAGAGCCCGGTCAAGGAGCAAAGCGAAATCCGACGCAAACGATGAAACAGCAGTTGAGATCTGCGCGTCGTTTGTTCCTAGCCCTATAAAAACATCCGTGTAACCCGATATAGGTTCCGCATTTATGCGCACGAGTTGTTGCGCCAATATCTCCCCAGCAACAGCCAGGTTCTTGGAAAATTCCCATTGGGTACCCATCGAGCCCTGCATGATCCGCGCGACATCACGCGGCCAGCCGATCATAATGTCATCCATCTTGCTATCGCCGATGAACAGCGCGCGGATCGGGCGCGGTGCAAGCCGTGTCGGGCTCCGCGTCTTGACGACGTTCTGAAAATTGGCGACTTCCGAACCGGATGCAGGACGAAGGGCACCGGGTCCGATGAGCAAGGCTGGCGACGCCAACTCACCATCGGCGATGATGACGCCGTTTAGACCAATCTGGTAGCGAGTGGGCGTGATCATATCGACCGTGATCGACGCCTTTGTAAGCTGGTAAGCAGGTTCAACGTCGGTCGGTCCGCCGTCACCGAAGTGCTGGACCGTGGCTTCGGTGAACGT
>NZ_JBFULQ010000871.1:0-1588 GCF_054049815.1 Mesorhizobium sp. P5_C1
CGTAGCCTTTCCCGCCTCACCGCACACCAGAAGCTGAACGTATACCAGCCCAGGGGCCKTWATGCTGKCCGGAGTGGGTAACTTGAGGCCGCAACATTAGTTGTACCTAAAATACGCAAAGGCTCATCATTAGCGTATGGGCGGCAACCAGCCATGGGAGGCAGCGAATATGCGAACAATCGAACTCTGTGCGGCAGTCGCTCGGTCGATCGTGCCAACCAGCCTATCAGACGAGGTTTCCGTCGAACGCGACCCACACACCCAAGGTTCTCATAGCTGGCCCTCCTATTTCATGGCCGACAAAATGCGAACGCGGCCGTTAGGTTCCACAGCTCCCGGGCTGGTTATTTTCGTACAATTTCAGCGCCTCTTCACCTTCGGCGTGATCTCYTYSACCCGCACCTRGTCGCCGATTTCCTTTGCCATAGCCCACGCCTTCTCCCTGTCCTTGGTGGTCAGCACGGTGCGCCAATGCGGCTTCTCAAAAACGCTCACGATGTAGGTCGTCACTGGCTCGTCGGCCATCTCTCGTCCTTCGTCTCTCTTGCCCTCTCTCGTTCCAACAATCTGATGTAATAGGTTTCAAAGGCCTCACTGTTCCTCCGCTCCCTTCTCAGGAGATAGAAATACGGCAGCGCAAACGCCGAAACCATGACTATGCTAATCGCACCCGTCATATGGTTGCTGCCTGCAAGCCAACAAAAAGCGCCGACCACGCTGCCGGCTATCGCCGCCCCCGCCACACTTCCCCAGATAGGATCAAATCTTGGCGGCGGCGCAACCGTGTCTGCCCGTCGCCTGGCCTCGAAGCTAACGCGCGCAGCATCCAATCTGACAAATCCCCTTATCGAATGCACTTTAGCAACTTCTAATTAAATGGCTATCATCCAAAAGGTTGTATTCCGACAACTCTAGCGAGAGCGCTATTCTCATTGGTCGGCGCCGTTTCCCTCAAAGCGCCGCCGATAAAGGCTCGGCGCCCCTCTGGTTTGTTCAGTGTCAAAAGGAGGGTGCCGGGCCACAGACTGCTTCCTAGACCCAGAAATAGCGATCAGCGCTTCACCTTCGGCGTGATTTCTCCTTCGCCGCGCTGCCTTGATGCTAGCGCTACCCAACCGTAGGTGGCGGGCAAGGTCTATTCGGGCAAACCCGCATCTTTGTGCACAATCGCGTCGAGGATYGTTCGATRGAGGCTGTCGACCTYTTCGCCGATCTCGATCCCCCGAATTCCTACCACCGCCGCGTCAGCAACCAACTTGTGCGTGAGTTCGTCGACCGAAATGAAATCGGCCTTCGTCGTCTCGTGGACGTTGTTGGCAAACCATTGATCCAGGAAGTTTATTCCGTGTGTGCTCATTGGTCCATAATCTGCGCACGAATATTAGGTTCCGTATGTTGGCGCGATCGAGAAAGGAAAGCCAATGGCCGTAAGATCTCCCCCAACCGGTCCACCGTCGACTCTCCTCACCGCGCCGATCGAGCTTGCCGGCGACTGGGGCCGCATGCTTGAGGGCGCGGCCGATCAGGTTGTCGAGCGGATGCGGCATGCATGCCTTGACGGCGTCCGCCTGCTCTCCGACCGCCAGCC
>NZ_JBFULQ010000872.1:0-1578 GCF_054049815.1 Mesorhizobium sp. P5_C1
GCCTACAGGCGCATCGGTCGCGACGATGTGACCGTGACCACGCAGGTCATGCAGCTTGGCGATAACCGCGTGAACGTCGTCTTCAACATCAGTGAAGGCGATCGCACTCAGATCGCGGCGATCAATTTCGTCGGCAACAGCGCCTATTCCAGCCGCCGCCTGTCGGATGTGATCAACACCAAGCGTTCGTCCTGGGTTTCGTTCATTCTGCGCGACGACGTCTATGACGACGACAAGCTGCGCGCCGACCAGGAGCTGCTGCGCCGCTTCTATTACAATCACGGCTATGCCGATTTCCAGGTCGTGTCCGCCGTCGGCGAACTCGACAGTGCGACGAACAAGTACACGGTCACCATCACCGTCCAAGAAGGCGACCGCTACACGTTCGGCGATGTCAGCGTCGAAAGCACCATCCCGGAAGTCGACTCGAAGTCTCTGGAATCGGTGGTCGAGACCCGCAAGGGCGACGTCTACAATGCCAAGGACGTCGAGGACACCATCATCGCGCTGACCGAGAAGGTGGCCGGTTCCGGCTATGCCTTCGCGCAGGTGACGCCGCGCGGCGACCGCAATTTCGAGAACCACACCATTTCGGTGGTCTACACCATCGACCAGGGCACCAAAGCCTATATCGAACGCATCGAGATCCGCGGCAACGACCGCACGCGTGATTATGTCATTCGCCGCGAGTTCGACGTCAGCGAAGGTGACGCCTTCAATCAAGTTCTCATCCAGCGCGCGAAGAAGCGCCTGGAAAACCTGAATTACTTTGAAAAAGTCGATATCTCGACCGTTCCAGGCTCGCAGCCTGACCAAGTCGTGCTGGTGGTCGACGTTGTCGAAAAATCGACCGGCGAATTCTCGGTCGGCGCCGGCTACTCGACCGGTGGAGACACGGCGGGTCCGTCCATCGAAGGATCGATCACCGAGCGCAACTTCCTAGGCCGCGGCCAATTTATCAAGCTGTCGGCAGGCGGCGGCAAGAATTCGCGCGACTACAGCCTGTCCTTCACCGAACCCTATTTCCTCGGACGGCGCATCGCCGCCGGCTTCGATATCTTCCAACAGACCCGGAATTACGATCACTACGATAGCGAGACCACGGGTGCGACGGTGCGCTTCGGCCTGCCGATCACCAACAGCATCTCGACGCAGTTGGCGTACAACATCGCCCGGGAAAAGTACGAGTACGACGACGGTTGCGATGACAATGGAGACGGCGTGCTGGGCGACTGCGATGTTTCGCAGGCGATCGTTCAAGGTATCGAGGAAAGCCCCTGGATCAAGTCGTCGGTCAGCCTGGGGCTGGTCTACAACACCATCGACGACATGAAGAACCCGCACGAAGGCATCTATGCCACAACGACGGCCGAATTTGCCGGCCTCGGTGGCGACGCCAAGTATGTGAAGCTGACTGGGCGCGGCAGCATCTATCAGACGCTTTCAGAGCAGTTCGATCTGGTTGGCCTCCTCTCGGCTGGCGCGGGTCATGTCGAGGGTTACGGCGGCGACGGCGGTTTGCGTATCTTCGATCAGTTCCAGAGCACCGACCGCATGATCCGTGGTTTCGAATATGGC
>NZ_JBFULQ010000873.1:0-1571 GCF_054049815.1 Mesorhizobium sp. P5_C1
GGCAAGGCAAAGGACCTACGGGCGTTCGCCATTGCCGAGCGTATTAACGGCAGCTAGAGAGCTAAAAAGAAAGCCCGGTTTGAAGCCGGGCCTTGGGAGGATCGATTGGGAACCCCGAAGGGGGGAGGGATCGATCGAACCCCCTTCAGCGCTTACTAATCTGCATCGCTATTGTGACGCCCGCGTGAAGCAAACCAAGCGCCGTGCTAGACGCCACCGACAGGTAGGCTATATTTTAGCGATGCCTGATAAGCCCGTAACAACCTACGTTGTGAGCGTCTTCGAGAAACCGCATTGGCGCACGGTGCTGACAACCAAGGACAAAGCCAAACCTTTGGCCATGGCGAAGGAGATCGGCGACAAGGTCAGGATCGAAGAGATAACGCCGAAGGTGAAACAGCGGTAGGCTTTGTTGAGTGAAGATGGTGAGAAGTCTAGCCCTTACCACCACCGTCATTGCAACTACAGCTGCCGCTATCGTGCTGACATTTATGGCAGCTAAGAGATTTGAGTTACGGCGCCCAAATACGATCGAGGCTCATATCGAGAGGAACATCTGAGGCGCTACGCCAGGGGCGCGGACTTCCTCAGTGCGCAGCGTGCCAGGTTGGCCCTGACCACGAGGTGATGAAAAGGCCTGATCGCGTTGAGATAGGTGAAGCCCAAGGCATTGTGGGTATGCACAACGGTTGTTGCGATGAGCAACGTGCCTATTGGAGAATGGCGTCGGAGCAGAGATAGCCGGAAGTCCAGGTGTCGGTCATCCGTTCCGAGCACAATTTCGTCCTTGCCCTCCCAGTGCACCGGGAAGAAGTCCACCCGTTGATGGCTGTCCCGGGACGTCCTGACCGTACCGGAGGTTTTGATGCCAAAGGGCGTAACCATGGCGTCGCGCAGCGCGATCAATGCCTTTTGCCACGCCGGTGGATTGACGAGTGTCCGCGTCGCCAACTCGCGCATGCTCGACTGTTCCGATGCACTCATGTCAATGCTGTAGCTATCGAGTAAGCTGGCGTTCTCGTACCAGCCCGCAACGACACTTTCCGACGGCGGCGTCGTCCGGCGTACCTGCGGTTGGCGGTCTAAACCCATGCTCATGATCGTGTCACCTATTCAAGGGGCCATCAACTACGGGGGTGAAGACGAGGCTTATTCAAACTCAAACCACGAAGAGGCGCTAGGGTCTACGGCGCTTAGAAATGGCCTGCAACAGATCTTTTCGACCATCGATGACATAGAACGCATGCGTCCTTTGGCGAGGCCAAAGGCAGAGGGCTTTTCATATCGGTTGGTCAAGTCTACACCATCGGTCGGGCGAAAACGCTGGTGGGGCGCCATGAAGCCGATCGCGATTGCAATTCCGTTACTCTTCCTCGTGGTGCAGGCTCAAGCGCAAGAGCGCAGGGATATCGCCGGCCTGAGTTGCGCCGAAGTTCAGGCACTACTGAAGCAGGACGGCACCACCGTCATTCGCTACCGCTCCATATTCAACCTCAGCCTGACGCGCTACGACCTCTATGTCAGCGGGCAGAAGCAATGCGGTCCTGGCGAGGTGGCTACTGGCGCAGGCG
>NZ_JBFULQ010000874.1:0-1568 GCF_054049815.1 Mesorhizobium sp. P5_C1
CCTTCATCACCGACTGGTTGAGGCGGTGTAGATCATTGGCCAGCATGCGGATCGTCGCTTGCTGGTCGACGGTCATCGTTGTGGCCTGTTCTTCGGCGCGTTCCTTGACACGGCTTATCGATGCCATTGGTCTTCTCCTTGTGTTCCAAGCCCTGTTGGGCGTTTCCTCTGTGTTGTTCTGTTTGCTATTCGGCGGCCGGCTTGAACTGCGCGTGCTCGGTCGACTCGTGCATGGCGGTGGTCGACGACTGGCCGCCGGTGATCGCCATCGACACGGCGTCGAAATAGCCGGTGCCGACCTCGCGCTGATGCTTGGTCGCGGTGTAGCCATTGGCCTCCGCCGCGAACTCAGCCTCCTGCAACTCGGAATAGGCCGCCATCTGCCGTGCCTTGTAGCCGCGCGCCAGTTCGAACATGCCGTAGTTGAGCTGATGGAAGCCGGCGAGCGTGATGAACTGGAACTTGTAGCCCATAGCGCCAAGCTCCCTCTGGAATCTGGCGATCGTCGCGTCGTCGAGGTTCTTCTTCCAGTTGAACGATGGCGAGCAATTGTAGGCAAGCAGCTTGTCGGGGTGATGCTTGCGCACGCCCTCGGCGAATTTCTTGGCCTGCGCCAGGTCCGGCTTGGAAGTCTCGCACCAGATCAGGTCCGCGTGAGGCGCATAGGCGACGGCGCGGGCGATGCAGGGTTCGATGCCGTTCCTGACGTGGTAGAAGCCCTCCACGGTGCGCCCGGCGCCGTAGTCGACGAAGGGCTGGTCGCGTTCGTCGATGTCGGACGTCAGCAGCTTGGCGGCTTCCGCATCGGTGCGCGCGACGACCAGGGTCGGTGTGCCCATCACGTCCGCCGCCAGACGCGCGGCATTGAGGTTGCGGATGTGCGCCGCGGTCGGGATCAGCACCTTGCCACCGAGATGGCCGCACTTCTTTTCCGACGCCAGCTGATCCTCGTAGTGGACGCCGGCCGCGCCCGCTTCGATGAAGGCCTTCATGATCTCGAAGGCGTTGAGCGGCCCGCCGAAACCGGCTTCCGCATCAGCGACGATCGGCGCGAACCAGGTCTCGACCGAAAGCCCGTTGCCTTCCGAGGTCTCGATCTGGTCGGCGCGCTGCAGCGTGCGGTTGATGCGCTTGACCAGTTCGGGCGCGGCGTTTGCCGGATAAAGCGACTGGTCCGGATACATCGCGCCAGCCGTGTTGGCGTCGGCGGCAACCTGCCAGCCCGACAGGTAGATCGCCTTCAGCCCGGCGCGCACCTGCTGCATCGCCTGGTTGCCGGACATGGCGCCGAGTGCGTTGACGAAGTCCTCCTCGTGGATGAGCTTCCACAGCCGGTTGGCGCCCATTTCCGCGACGCTCTGGCGGATCTGCACCGATCCACGCAGCCGCTTCACATCCTCCGGCGAATAGGGCCGTTCGATGCCGTCGAAACGACCTTCCGGCGCCGAGGGGACAAGGTTGTAAAAGTCAGTCATTGGTCACTCCGAAGGATTGCTGCACCCGTGTCCGGCGCCAATGATCTGCGCGCCGGGATATGACTGAATTTACATTGCGGTGCGAAATGGGCC
>NZ_JBFULQ010000875.1:0-1561 GCF_054049815.1 Mesorhizobium sp. P5_C1
GGGACCGTCACAGGAAACAACCTGTCGAGTCCCGGATTTGGCGGAATAGGCATCTACGCCCACAACTACATCGGAACCACCGACCTGACGATCCGGGCGGCGGACGCAAGCGGTGWGGGAAATGGCATCAACGCCATTAACCAGGGAACGGGAGCGCTATCGATTACCGCCAGCGGGACGGTGGCGAGTACGAGCGACTTGAGCAGCATCGGCGCCGCGAACTTTGGCACTGATCTGTCGATCGTAGCGGCGAATGCGACAGGTCAGATCCATGCCGAGAATTACGGAAGCGGCGAATTGTTGATTACCGTGACGGGGACGGCGGCAGCCTCGGCCGTTCCCGCCATTTTCGCTCGCAATCACGCTGGCACAAATCTAACAATCACGACCTCAGGTACAGTGACTGGAACGTCCGGCATCTACTCCCGCAACGACGGGAGCGGWGCACTATCGRTTACCRCWACCGRTGCAGTGACGGGGACGATCAATAACGGCATTTACGCCAACAACTCCGGTGGCACCGAYCTGACGATTGAGGCGGTAAATGTKTCCGGCGGGACATCCGGCATACACGCAGAACACTACGGCACAGGCGCACTGTCGATCACCGCAACCGGTACAGTAACGGGAACGGCGGGAGATGGGATTTATGCYCGTACCTTCTCCGACGTTATTTCCAGCACCGATTTGACAATTGAGACGRCAAACGTGAGCGGCGGGRYCTATGGCATCKCCGCCGAACACCACGGCACCGGCGCCCTCTCCATTACTGCCACCGGTACCGTGACAGGGGGTACCGGCGCATTGACTGGAGGCATCTACGCCCAAAACTACGGCAGCGATCTCACGATCATCACGTCGGGCGGCGTGAGCGGTGGTCTGGGCATCGGCGCMGACCAGGAGGGCACCGGCGTGCTTTCGATTACCGCCGCCGGCACGGTGACGGGGACGTATGCGAGTGGCATTTTTGCCCTTACGGGGGTCAACTCTACCGGCCTGACGATCAACGTTGCCGATGTGAGCGGCGTCATTGGYATCTTCGCCGAACACCACGGCAGTGGCGCGCTCACCATTACCGCTAGCGGTCCGGTGACGGGGGGATTGATGCTGGGGGCATCTTTGCGTTGGCATACGACAACGCTACGGGCCTGTCGATCGAGGCCGCGGACGTAAGCGGCGGGGCATACGGCATCCTCGCAATTCATCACGGTAGCAGCGGCGCGCTCGAAATTACCACCACCGGCACTGTGACGGGGACGACTGATGATGGCATCTATGCCGTCACATACGGCGGTGCCACCAACCTTACGATCGAAGTGGTGGACGTGAGCGGTGGGGCAGTCGGGATCGACGCCCGACAAAGTGGCACTGGTGCGCTTTCGATTACCGCCAATGGCACGGTGACGGGAAAAGGTGGCTCGGGCATTTACGCACGCAACGACTCCGCCGCCACTGGTTCGGCTACTACGGTTACGGTGCAAGATAGCGCGACGGTAAGCGGCTCCACGGTCGGCGTCGAGCTTGTGTCCGGCACCGGCCGCGCAGCGGGCGTGGATAATGC
>NZ_JBFULQ010000876.1:0-1555 GCF_054049815.1 Mesorhizobium sp. P5_C1
GCTCGATATCGGGCCATGAATGCAAAAGCCCGCCACGGAGGAGGCCGTGACGGGCCTCTGAAAGGTGCGCGAACAACTTTCATGCACCTGTTATGCCCCTGGTGCCGAAGCCAACGGGCCAAAAACCAAACCGTTCCACAGGCACAAAAAAGCCCGCCACCTAGGTCAGAACAGGTGGCGGGCTTCATATAGCGCCAGCGGAGGTAAGCTGACCCTAAAATGGTCCGCCTGCTTTTGCTGCATCTTTGGCCGAGGCTATAAAGGCGCTGCTGGCGCCTACAACCGAATAGACCTCGAGATCGGTAGTTCCCGCCTATAAAAGCAGTTTCGACAAAACCGGCTGCTATTGCTGACGCGCCAAGATGTTGCGAACGTTCGACACCTGCCAGTGCCCATTGCGGGCCGTGCGGACACCACGGTTGTTCAGCGCGATTGCCAGGCCGCGAAGGGTGGTGATTCCGGAACGCTGAATGGATGCGATGATCGGCAACACCGTCTCGGCAAATCGGTCAGCCTCGCTGATCGATACCGCACGTCCCTTCGCAGCTGCCTCGGCGCTGTTGGTCTTGTTGCCCAGCTTGGCTCCGTTGGTCTTGCGTGAGGCGAGGGCGGCTTTGGTGCGCTCCGAGATCAGCCGCCGCTCTTTCTCAGCGAGCGCTGCATAGAGGTGAAGCATGAATGGATCGGCATCGGTACCGAGATCGGCCACGATGAAGGGCACGCGCTGAACCATCAGCCCTGCAATGAAGGCGACGTCCCGCGACAGTCGGTCGAGCTTAGCGACAACGACCGGGCATTTGGCTTGGCGGGCGAGGGCGAGAGCGGCTGCCAGCTGTGGTCGTCGGTCCAGGGCATCTGAGCCCTTGCCAGTTTCGACCTCGGTAAACTCGTGGCAGACCGCGATGCCTTCGGTTTCGGCGAAGCGGGCAACGGCTGCTCGCTGGGCGTCGATGCCAAGTCCCGACCGACCCTGCCTCTGAGTTGAGACGCGATAGTAGGCAACGGCGCTCGACATGATGCAAATCCTCCGGGTGAGCACACTGCAAACCACCGTTTGCAGTTTGCTCACAGGGCGAAGACTAGCAAGCTATGCTGTTGATTTAACTGCAAATCGGCCGACCCTTGGCTGAGACACGCGGCGTGCCTACAGCAACTTCCGATCTTCGTAGGTGGTGATGAAGGTCACCGATGTGTCCAGTTTTCCTTCGACCTCATGAACGGAGGTCTCTTTCCACCGTGCTCGCGTCTTCAGCCAGAAGATGGCCGCTGTGACGGCTTCGCGTCCTTCGCCGGTGGCCTTGCGGTAGAGACTTTCGGCAACACGTGCGTTGGCCTTGATGTGACCGCCATCGAGTTGGGAAGCATAGGCGGCCTTCAGCGTCTCGACCTCGATGCCGAGTACCTGGGCAATGTCAGCCGGCGCGACGCCGTACCCTGCCATTGCTTCCACCTGGGCGCAGTGTGGCTTCCGTTGGTTCTCGGTGTCGGCAGCTATGGTCATTGTGGGCTCCATTTCGACCACTCAGGTTCTTCGCCGAGATCGTTCGGCGCTACC
>NZ_JBFULQ010000877.1:0-1552 GCF_054049815.1 Mesorhizobium sp. P5_C1
CCCGCCGCCGCCGCGCCCGCCGCCGCCCTGCCTGCCACCGCCGTGCCTGATCATTTTGTTGCCGCCACCGCCGCCGCTACGAATTCCACCTCCCATGCTCCTCGCACCGYGGTTGGAGGAAATTTGCTGACGTTTTCCGGAGCTGACGTTGCCAAGACCCGAAGGATTCCTCGGCCTGTTGTCCACTCTCGCTGCCGGCCTCGGCTTGCCAACCGGGCGATCGATCCTCCCTGACGCCTTGGCTGCAGGGCGATCGTTCTTTCGTGCCCCGGCAATCTGATTGTTGTTGGTTGGCTTTTTGAAATCCTGCCTCGACGCCGGGGGGCGGTTTTTCAAGCCCTCTCTGATTTCGCGTTGGCGGACGTCCTTCACCTTGCCGGACTTTCCGGCAAGCGTGCTCGCTCGGTCCCTTTTTAGATCGGACGCCTTGTTGCGCATATTGTTGCGATCGTCGGACTTGACCCGATTGCTGATCTTCGATTTGTCGACGTTGGCGAATTGGTTCTTGTCGAAATTTATTTTCGAACGGTCGACGTTTTTCCAGTCGACGTCGTTGAAATTGACCTTGCCGTTTCTGTTGTTGAAGCAATCGTTGCAGTCGATATCGATATCGTTGCCGTTCCAGCGGCCTCCTGACACACCCCAGTCATCCCAATCCACTGCCGCTGCCCAGACGGCGCCTGTCACGAAGGCCGCGAAATAGGGCGCAGTGGGGTAATAATAACTTGGGTAGGAGTCTGGATAATAGGAGATCGGAGCGACCGGATAGTCGGTGGTATAGAGCATTTGCGGCTCATACCGTGGAACGTAGATCGTGTCTGCGCTCGCGGACTGGATGACGACATTGTCGTTCTCCTCGACAACCTTGATCTTGTCATCCGACTTGATCACGCCTTTGGCGACAGCCGTGTCGCGCAACTGCTGAATGGCGACCAGAACGTCTTTTTGCTGATACGTCAGTGCGTCGCCAAGCGCCTGGGTCCACTCCAGATCGTCGTTCATCATTTTGACGATGTCGGGATAGTTGAGCAGTGAGATGACGCTTCCGTCCCAGCTCTCCTTCGGTTTCAGGCCTGGCTTCTTGGCGACCTGATCCAAAAACCGGTTCGCTTCCACGATCTGCAATGGATAAAGCGACGCTTCGGAAATCACCGCGACAAGTTCATCGGGATAGAGCGCTATTCGCGCTACCAGAACTTCGAGTTCATCCTCGTCGAGCGGTTCGGGCGCCGGGGTAGCCGCTGCGCTGGCTGTAGCAGCGACTTGATCCTGAGCAATCGCGAAAGAGGGCGGACCCGAGCAGATCAAGAACGTTAGTATGGCCACAGTCCCAACAGGCCAACGCGGAAACTTGATCTCCATTGCCGTCCCTCCAAGGTATGTGAACCTGGTTGTCAGCGATGTTCTGTCGCCGAGTCCGGGCGAGTGATCATGCCTTGGCGTTATGTTGGCGCATTACCTGCCGAGGGGCAATGTAAGTAACTGTATGCTACGTGTGCGACCCTTCACTTGCGAACCTCGCTGGTTAGCGCATCGGGGCGCGAGCCTGCGG
>NZ_JBFULQ010000878.1:0-1551 GCF_054049815.1 Mesorhizobium sp. P5_C1
ATCATTGGAATTCTCCGCCCGTGGCCGATTGCTTCGATGGATTGCCGCCAAGGCCTGCCAAGCAGGCCTCGACCGCGCGTGCGATGGAAAGAAGCCTGTCGTCCTGGCCGGCCCGACCGACCAACRTGAGGCTGGCACTTGAGCCTATGCCCGTCAGCGGCAGCGCTATGGCCGGACAGTCGAAGAAGTTCGCGACCGCCGTGTTGCGCAGCAACATGAGATTGCGCTCCGAGAAGCCTTCAGCCGTGCTGACCTGATCGAAGGTCGGCGCGACAATCGGCACGGTCGGCATTACCAGCACGTCCAATTCCTCGAAGTGCTGATCGAAGCTTCGTGCCAAGGCCTGCCGTTCACTGATCATGTCGATATAGTCGGCAGCACTGATCGAGCTTCCTCTCTGAATGCGGCTCAGAATGTTTGGATCAATGTCCGGGTTCCCGTCCAAGCGATGGCGGTGAAGGGCGAAGGCCTCAGCCGCGGCGATGCCGCCGCGCTGGTTGACAGCGCGCATGCCGTCGAATTCAGGTGCCGCGACATCCCTGACCAGCACGGATGCGCACGAGAGCGCCGCAAGCGCTGCCTCGAAGCCCTCCGACACCACACCATCAAGACCATCGAGAACAAGGCCTTGAGCGACGCCAACGCGCAAGCCAGCCAGCGACGTCGCGCGGGAAGAATGCGGCTCCTGGCCCGACATGATTGCCACCGACACCGCGCAGTCGTCGATCGTGCGCGCGATCGAACCGACGGAATCGAGCGTCATCGAAAGAGGGTACGCGCCCGTGGTCGGAATACGAGCCTTGGTCGGCTTGAACCCGACAAGACCACACAGCGCCGCTGGAATCCTGACCGATCCACCAGTGTCGGTTCCGATGCCGATGCCGCAGAACCCGTCCGCCACCGCGACCGCAGCCCCCGATGACGACCCTCCGGGTACGCGGTTCCTGTCGAGTGGATTGCGCGGCGTGCCGTAATGGGGATTCGTGCCGATGCCCGAAAATGCGAATTCGCTCATGCTCGTCTTGGCGACGATGACGGCGCCGGCCGCTCGGAGCCGATGGATGGCCGGAGCGTCTGTCCCCGCCACTCGTCCCTCGTGCAACAGGGCCTTGGATCCCGCCCGCGTTACTTCGCCCCTGACGTCGAAGAGATCCTTGATGCTGACAATGACACCATCGAGCGGACCCAAAGGCGTTCCGGTGCGCGAACGGGCGTCGGCAGCATCCGCGGCCTCCCTCGCGGCGTCGGCATAGACCGTCAGGCAGGCGCGGGAGCCTTCACCCGACGGATCGCCGATCCTGGCGAGTGCCTCCTCCAATCGCTCTCTTGCAAGGGTTGGACCGCTATGCATGGGGTCTGTTCCGTCGAACCTATTTGTATTAGTCTTTTATCTACATTAGATAGCTTCATTGAACATATAAAAGCATGAGGCCGGTCTGTCCAGCCGTTTTCGCTCGGCTAGTCGCGGCGGGCCGACGCCAGGGTCCGTTGCGGTGGCTGCATGCCGTCTCTAGACTCGGATCGCCTGCTGTTGGGACGCCGGCCGCCAAC
>NZ_JBFULQ010000879.1:0-1550 GCF_054049815.1 Mesorhizobium sp. P5_C1
TCGTGGTGGCGACCGGAAGAACGCACACCGTTCGCGATTTTGTCGAATTGGCCGCGAGCGCCTGCGGCATCTCCCTGGACTGGCAAGGAACGGGGCACAACGAGATGGCCATAGACCGAGCCACCGGGAACGTCGTTGTATCCGTCGATCCGGCTTTCTACAGACCCTCGGAAGTCGACCTTCTTGTCGGCGACCCTTCTCTTGCGAAAGAAGTTCTGGACTGGAGTCCCACGGTTGGACTGGAGGATCTGGTCGCCGAGATGGTGGAGGTCGATATGCATCGGGTCTCCTCGAACCACGTTTCCGGGTTTTAGGAGACCGGGGGACGCTCTAGTACCCCCATAGCCCAACCAGATCGCGACCGGTCAGGTCGCTGGCCATGGAAACTTCGGTCGCGAACAGCTTTTTCAGATCGCCTGCAACGTCGTCGGCGATTTCCGTTTCGAAGCCTTCCGCGCGATTGTCCCAGTACTTCTGGCTCACCCTGACGCCGAGAAACTGCTGCAATTGCTGCTCCCATGCCCCCTTTTCGCGGACCGGGTGCGGGCGGATCAGGTCCTCATAGATCAAGACCAGTATTTGCTTGCGCGGAAAGGATTGATAATAGCGGCGCAGATGCCTGCCGTAGAAAGAATGTTCGATGTTCATGGACGCAGAATACCAGGAATTATCCTGCGCTCTATGACTGGCGAACCCAATCAAGCCATTCCTGATATACGAATTTATGTCCAGGCTTAGTTCCGGCCCCAGCGATGCGTCGATCTTTCCCTTCATGTGCCGGTACTGCGAGATCACACGGCTGACCGGCTCTCTCAGAGTCGCTATGATCTTTGCTTGCGGATTGTAAGATCTTATGCGCTCCGCCACCTGCGCGCTTGAGAGATAGACGGGCGAAATGTCGGCGAGATAGCGGTGGTCGACCGCCGCCTTAGCGAAGTGCGTATCGTATCG
Organism: Mesorhizobium sp. P5_C1; assembly: GCF_054049815.1. Taxonomy (NCBI): domain Bacteria; kingdom Pseudomonadati; phylum Pseudomonadota; class Alphaproteobacteria; order Hyphomicrobiales; family Phyllobacteriaceae; genus Mesorhizobium; species Mesorhizobium sp. P5_C1. The sequence goes on from NZ_JBFULQ010000879.1 coordinate 952, forward strand.
AGCCTCGGTGACGTCATCGTCGATACCGAAGCCGTTGATTTCCTTCTCCTCGGGGACAAAGACGTCTCGCGTGGCGCCGAGCATCCTTGCAAGGCTGCTGGTGGCAGTGCGCGGCGCGCCGATACCAATCAGATTTGCCCGCCCCGATGTGGGCGTCTTCAACGCTGGCAATCTTGCCTCCCGGGAACGCCGGCGACCAGGCTTGGCTTCAACATTCCTAATGTTCCTGTTGACGCGCCATGGCGATCATTGTCGAGCACCGCGCGCGCCACTATGAGCTTCGATGGAAAGTCTGATGGGGAAAATTATTGGTGACCGCGGCAATTACGGCCCACGTCCATAGCCAGGCAATTTCGACGCCGGCTTTCCGGCGCATTCGCGCTCGCGATGTCGCAATGGCGCTGCTGCTTGGGCTCCTCTCCCTGTTCGTCTACAACGCCAATATGCGGTCGATCACAGCGGCGGACAGCTATGCGGCGCGCTACCTGCCCTTTTCAATCTGGCAGAATCACAGCCTGACCTTGAATCCAATTCTAACCACGGTGGCTCAAGGACGAAAGCCTCCGGCAACGCCAGAGAAGGATGGCACTGCTCATTGG
>NZ_JBFULQ010000880.1:0-1545 GCF_054049815.1 Mesorhizobium sp. P5_C1
GGCCGGCGGCGTCTGGTCGTAGCCCGTCAGCAGCGAATGGATGTAGTCGGGGCCGCCCGCGGCATACTGCGTGAAGATATCGAAGACGAAGCGCGGGAAGCCGCGCTCGACGCCGCGCGCCTTGGCCAGCAGCGACATGTCGGGCGGGGCAGCGCCGCCATTCGAGGCAGCGGCGGCTTCCTCGTTGGCGAATGGCGGCGGGAAGTGGTCGGACGGCTTGCCAGGGCGGTCGAACATGTCGCCGGCGTCGTTCGGGCCGTCATGGATGGTGTACTCGGCCGCCAGCGTCTTGATCTGCGCGTCCGAATAGCCGAGGTCCGACAGCGTGCGGAACGCCACCAAATTCATCGAATGGCAGGCCGAACAGACTTCCTTGTAGACCTTCAGGCCGCGCTGCAGCTGCGCCTTGTCGTAGGTGCCGAACGGCCCGGCGAAGCTCCAGTCCATCTCCTTCGGCTCGTTGATCGGGAAATGCGTCGGTGCGGCCGCGTTGTGTGCCTCCTCGGCGGCGATCGCCCCGGTGCCAACAACCACGAGGCCGAGCAACGCCAGCGAGGTGAGAATCTTCTTCATGCCAAATCCCCTTAGATTCTCTACCCGCTCAGCCCTTGGTTTCCGGCGCGGCCGTAGCCCCCGCAGGATGATGACCGCCACCCTTGTTCTTCTCGAGCACCGCTTCGGTGATCGAATTCGGCAGCCGCCGCGGCGTCTCGATCAGGCCGAGCACCGGCAGCGCGACCAGGAAGAAGGCGAAGTAGAACAGTGTCGCCATCTGCGCCATGAACACGTAGCTGCCTTCCGCCGGCTGCGAGCCCAGCCAGCCGAGCAGGATGGCATCGGCCACGAACAGCCAGAAGAACAGCTTGTACCAGGGCCGGTACACCGCCGACCGCACCTTCGAGGTGTCAAGCCACGGCACCAGGAACAGCATGACGATGGCGCCGAACATGCAGATCACGCCGCCGAGCTTGGAATTGATCGGCCCGATGTTGAAAGTGATGGCGCGCAGGATCGCGTAGAACGGCAGGAAGTACCATTCAGGCACGATATGCGCCGGTGTCTTCAGCGGATTGGCCACGATGTAATTGTCGGGCGCCATAAGGAAATTCGGAATGTAGAAGACGAAATAGGCGAAGAAGAACAGGAACACGATCATGCCGAACGCGTCCTTGATGGTCGCGTAAGGGGTGAAGGCGACGGTGTCGGTCTTCGACTTGACCTCGATGCCGGTCGGATTCGACTGGCCGACGACATGCAGCGCCCAGACATGCAGCACGACGACGCCGGCGATCATGAACGGCAAGAGGTAGTGCAGCGCAAAGAAGCGGTTCAGTGTCGGGTTGTCGACGGCGAAACCGCCGAGCAGCAGTTGCTGGATCCATTCGCCGACCAGCGGGATTGCGCTGAAGAAGCCGGTGATGACGGTGGCGCCCCAGAAGCTCATCTGGCCCCACGGCAGCACATAGCCCATGAAGGCCGTCGCCATCATCAGGAGGTAGATGATACAGCCGAGGATCCACAGCAGCTCGCGCGGCGCCTTGTAGG
>NZ_JBFULQ010000881.1:0-1543 GCF_054049815.1 Mesorhizobium sp. P5_C1
TTGTATATGAATGTAGCGCTTCTTGTCATCAGACGAGTTGCGGTCGCCACTGAGGCGCACCAAGGGAGGATACCAATGAACAGATTGCTTTCCGGCGTGTCCGCCGGCGCATTGTTGCTTGCATTCGGTGCAGGCACGGCCCTTGCCGGCGACCTGCCCGGCAAGTTCGAAGGCGTCACCATCGACGCAAAGCTGATCGGCGGCCAGCAATATGAAAAACTCTATGAGCGTATCCCCGAATGGGAGAAGCTTACCGGCGCCAAGGTCAACATCCTGACCAAGAAGAACGGCTTCGACATCGACAAGGAGCTCAAGTCCGACATCGCCTCGGGCAGCACCAACTGGTGCGTCGGCTGGAACCATTCGTCCTTCGCGCCGCAGTATACGAGCCTCTACACCGATCTCAGCAAGCTCTTGCCCAAGGCAGAGATCGACGCCTTCGTGCCTTCGACGATCAAGTCGGCAACCATCGACGGCAAGCTCGAGATGCTGCCCCGCGCGCAGTTCGACGTTTCGGCGCTCTACTACCAGAAGAGCCTGTACGAGAACGCCGACAACAAGACCAAGTTCAAGGCGAAATACGGCTATGATCTGGTGCCGCCGGACACCTGGAAGGAAGTCACCGACCAGGCTGAGTTCTTCGCCAAGCCGCCCAATTTCTACGGCACCCAGTTCGCCGGCAAGGAAGAGGCGATCAATGGTCGTTTCTACGAGATGGTGGTCGCCGAAGGCGGCGAGTACCTCGACAAGGACGGCAAGCCGGTCTTCAACTCCGAAGCAGGCATCAAGGCGCTCGACTGGTTCGTCAACCTCTACAAGGCCAAGGCAGTGCCGGCCGGCACGACCAACTATCTTTGGGACGACCTCGGCCAGGGCTTTGCCTCCGGAACCGTCGCCATCAACCTCGACTGGCCGGGCTGGGCAGGATTCTTCAACGATCCGAAGTCGTCGAAAGTCGCCGGCAATGTCGGCGTCAAGGTTGCGCCGAAGGGCTCCTCGGGCAAGCGCACCGGCTGGTCCGGTTTCCATGGCTTCTCGGTGACCGAGAACTGTCCCAACAAGGAGGCCGCGGCTTCCCTGGTGTGGTGGCTGACCAACGAGGACAGCCAGAAGCTCGAGGCTGCCGCAGGTCCGCTGCCGACCCGCACCGCGGTCTGGGACTGGGACCTGCAGCAAGCGGCAAACGACCCTTACAAGAAGGAGGTCCTTGCCGCCTTCCAGGAAGAAGCCAAGCACGCCTTTGCCGTGCCGCAGACGCCTGAGTGGATCGAGATCTCGAACGCCGTCTATCCCGAGCTGCAGGCGGCGATCCTCGGCGACAAGACTTCCAAGCAGGCACTGGATGAGGCCGCCGCCAAGGCGACGCAGATCCTCCAGGACGCCGGCAAGCTCTAGCGACTGCTCCCAAGACGGCCTCCCCCATCAGCGATGGGGGAGGCGATCGCGCCTTGCCGGGGCGAGTGTGCTGACCGATCCATGATAGCCTTCCGTTCCCCGGTCCGGGCCTCGACGAAGAAGGGGCACCGACAGTTGAATGCAACAC
>NZ_JBFULQ010000882.1:0-1542 GCF_054049815.1 Mesorhizobium sp. P5_C1
GTCACGTATCGAAGCGCCTGCTGGAGCGCGGCGACGAGGTTGTCGGCATCGATAGCGTCAACAGCTACTATGATCCGCAGATCAAGGAGGCGAGGCTGCGGCTSCTGGAGGAAGCCAGCCGCAAGACCAATGCGRGCTATCATTTCATCCGCGGCAATCTCGCCGACAAAGGCGTGGTCGATGGYTGCTTTGCCRACCACRCGTTTGACCGRGTGATCCATCTCGCYGCCCAGSCMGGGGTTCGCTACAGCCTGGAAAACCCGCAYGCCTATGTCGAAAGCAACATCATCGCCTACACCAAYATGCTCGAGGCCTGCCGCAGCAGYGCCGTTGCGCATTTGACCTATGCCAGCACMTCGAGTGTCTACGGCGCCAACACCGACATGCCGTTTTCCGAGCATCGGCCGGCCGATCATCCGCTGCAGTTCTACGCCGCGACCAAGCGCGCCAAYGAGCTGATGGCGCATAGCTACAGCCATTTGTTCGGGTTGCCGACSACSGGGCTTCGCTTCTTTACGGTGTATGGTCCSTGGGGGCGTCCGGACATGGCGCTTTTCCTRTTCACCAGAAGCATTCTTGCCGGCGAGCCGATCAAGCTGTTCAACAACGGCAACCACACGCGCGACTTCACCTATGTCGATGACATCGCCGAAGGCGTCGTCCGGGCCAGCGATAGCCCGGCTGTCGGCAAYGCYGCCTGGGACTCCGGCCRTCCGGATCCGGCCACCAGCAGCGCCCCCTGGCGCATCTTCAACATCGGCAACAGCAAACCGGTGAAGCTSACCGCCTATGTCGAGGCACTGGAAARCGCRCTTGGCAGGAAAGCCAYCATCGAAMTGCTGCCGCTGCAGGCCGGCGATGTGCCCGATACCTWTGCCGACACATCGGCGYTGGAGCAGGCGGTCGGCTACCGMCCGGTGACGACGGTTGCCGATGGGGTAGGGCGGTTTGTGGACTGGTACCAGGCGTATTTTGGGCTGACCTAGCTGGGGGCGCGCTTGGCGCGAAATAGTCCGGCCGTTTGTCAGGCGCCGAGGTTGACTAGAAGCGCAGCGGCTATGTCAGGCTGGGGGTTCCTGCATGTCAAGGAGAGCCGCTTGAACGGAATTATCCTACTGCAGCGCGCGCCTGCGTGGCGAGCCGAAGTTACGACATGCCTCGTTGCAAGATGTGCGGGATGCTAGAGCGCGAAGAGCTTGGCAACAACACGGAGGAGATCAAGGAAAAACTTATAAAGATCGAACAAGAAGCAGCACAAGCATATGGTCCCTCCCCATCACTATCAGCTAAGCGAGCGATTCCGGAATTAATAGAGAGAGACTATGAACAATATCATTTGGCTTGTTGGAGCGGTGGTCGTCGTATTATTGATATTAAGCTTTTTTGGCCTTCGGTAAGCCTACGTCGAATCGCCAGCGGCATGCACTGTTAAAACAGCGGGATACCTTCTAGATGATCGAAGACGCTCCTAGGATTGGCTGCAATCGATGCAAAGTGCCGTTGGGCGGCGTCAGTGAGCCGCGAGGGTCGGATATCTTATCT
>NZ_JBFULQ010000883.1:0-1541 GCF_054049815.1 Mesorhizobium sp. P5_C1
AAGCAAAATTATTCCGCAAGGCCGTGCATTTTCTCGCGTCCCGGCCGCAGATCGTTCGCCGAAGGGCATTTTCTTCTTTGCATTCGCGTCCGGGCTTCGCCAAGAATGCCCGGCCATTTCAAGAGTTTCAAAAAGAGAGGTTTCGATGACCCGCACGCCCGGTTTCAACACGCTCGCCGTCCATGCCGGCGCCAAGCCTGACCCGGCCACCGGCGCCCGGGCCACGCCGATCTACCAGACGACCTCCTTCGTCTTCGACGATGCCGATCACGCTGCCTCGCTGTTTGGGCTGAAGGCCTTCGGCAATATCTATACCCGCATCATGAACCCGACGCAGGCAGTGCTGGAAGAACGCATCGCGGCCCTCGAGGGCGGCACGGCGGCGCTTGCGGTCGCCTCCGGCCATGCCGCGCAAGTGATCGTGTTCCACAATCTGATGCAGCCGGGCGACAATTTCGTCGCCGCCAACAAGCTTTATGGCGGCTCGATCAACCAGTTCGGCCACGCCTTCAAGAATTATGGCTGGGAGGTGCGCTGGGCCGACACCAATGACATCTCGACCTTCGAGAGCCAGATCGACGACAGGACCAAGGCGATCTTCATCGAGAGCCTCGCCAATCCGGGCGGCACCTTTGTCGATATCGAGAAGATCGGCGACATCGCCCGCAAGCACGGCCTGCCGCTCATCGTCGACAACACGCTGGCCTCGCCCTACCTGATCCGCCCGATCGAGCACGGCGCCGATATCGTCGTCCATTCGCTGACCAAATTCATCGGCGGTCACGGCAATTCGATCGGTGGCGCCATCGTCGACGGCGGCACCTTCGACTGGTCCAAGTCGGGCAAGTACCCGATGCTGTCGGAACCGCGCCCCGAATATGGCGGCCTTATCCTGCACGAAACCTTCGGCAATTTCGCTTTCGCCATTGCTGCCCGCGTGCTTGGCCTGCGCGACCTCGGTCCGGCGATTTCGCCGTTCAACGCCTTCCTGATCCTGACCGGTCTGGAAACCTTGCCGCTGCGCATGCAACGCCACTGCGACAACGCCGTGACCGTCGCCGCCTGGCTGTCCAATCATCCCAAGGTCGCCTCGGTGAATTATCCCGGCCTGCCCTCAGACAAGAACCACGCGCTGCAGAAGAAGTACTCGCCGCAAGGCGCCGGCGCCGTGTTCACCTTCGGCCTCAAGGGCGGCTATGACGCCGGCGTCAAATTCGTCGAGGCGCTGGAGCTGTTTTCGCACCTGGCCAATGTCGGCGACACCAAGTCGCTGGTCATCCACCCGGCCTCGACCACGCACCGCCAGCTTTCCGACGAGCAGAAGGTCAAGGCCGGAGCCGGTCCGGACACTGTGCGGCTTTCCATCGGCATCGAGGACGTCAACGACATCGTTGCCGACCTCGAACAGGCGCTTGCCAAGGTCTGATCGATCATGACCGCGTTTCTTTCCGTCGACATCAAGAACGTCGAACCCGAATCTGGCGCGCCGGCGCCGGATCGGCTGATCTCGGGCGATCCGAAATTCCGGACCTGGAACGTCG
>NZ_JBFULQ010000884.1:0-1539 GCF_054049815.1 Mesorhizobium sp. P5_C1
GTGTATGATTTGCTCTTTTGGGCACAGGACCTGGCAATGGGAGGCAGACAACAACCGCTGCTAATTGTCATCGATGAAGCCCATCGCTTTGTCCCAGAAGGGAGTGGCAGTGCCGCTCACCGCACGTTGTCGACAATTGCAAAAGAGGGTCGCAAGTATGGAACCGGGCTCATGCTCGTGACTCAACGTCCGTCGGAGGTTGACAGTGCGGTGCTGAGTCAGTGCGGTTCGCTAATTGCACTCAGGCTTACAAACGCGTCTGACAGAAGCAAGGTTGGGGCCGCGGTTCCCGACGACCTTGGTGGGCTGGTAGATCAGTTGTCTTCCCTGAGGACCGGTGAGGGCATCTTTGTTGGCGAAGTAATGCCCATACCTTCGAGGGTTCGTGTTCGTAAAGCTATGCACAAGCCGATGGGAGACGACCCAAAGCTACCAGAGGCCTGGCAGGTCGTCCCGCGACCAGAGGGAAAGCTGTATACAAAGGCGCTAAGCATGTGGCGTAGGCAGACCACGTCGACCGAGGATGAGGCGACGAAAGCAGAGGGGGATTCAGATGCCTGACATGGTTTTTGTGGATTCAAAAAACGTGGAAGCGATTGGGTACGATGGCGCCACCCAAGAGTTGCACATCCGTTTTCTGAAGTCGGGAGAGACATACATCTACTATTCGGTCGAAGAATGGGTACACCAAGAGCTAATGCAGGCAGACTCAAAGGGAAACTATCTTAATAAAAACATCAAGCCGCGGTACCAATTTGGTAGGCTGTAGCTTCTATCGTACATGATGCAAGACCGCAAAAAGCGACTACACTGCGGCGGGAGCATGGTGGATGAAAACTGAACTGGCATAAGAATGGGCAAAGCGGTACGTTGCCGAGTTGCATTCCCTATCTAACAACGAGTCAAAGCTGGCGGGTCATTGGCAATTGGATTTCCGAACACATTTCGAGATATCTGCAAAACGCGTTGGCAAGCCGGATTTGTCGCGGCGTCTTGCACTCAGCTTCGAATACCTGCGGTGACGCGACCAGGATCGACAGGCACTTGGCTCTAGACGTTGCAACGTTGAAGCGGTTCAGGCTGTAGAGGAATTCCATGCCTCGTGGAGCATCCGCGTGCGTTGACGAAGCCATCGAATAGATGGCGATCGGTGCCTCCTGTCCCTGAAATTTGTCAACCGTACCGACCCTGGCGTCGGGCAGGCGCTGCTGAATTTCGAAAACCTGCGCRTTATAGGGAGCGATGATCAGGATATCATCGAGGCTGATGGCCGCTTCTTTTCCATCCCGATTGGTCCAACGTGTATCTGAAAGCAGCACATGATCGACAAGGCGATGAATGGCGTGGGCTTCCTCGGGTGAGGAGTTTTGATTGCCGTCGTGGGCGACAGGTAGATAGCGCAGGCCAGAACCGTTGATCGGACCTCTTGAGATGATCTGGCCCTCAAGGCCGGGACGCGACTGCAGCTTGCTCTCATAAAACAGTTCAGAGGTGAACGCGCATAGATCCGGATGCAGCCGCCAGGTCTCTTCCAGAAAG
>NZ_JBFULQ010000885.1:0-1539 GCF_054049815.1 Mesorhizobium sp. P5_C1
GTATCGACGGCGTCATCGTGTCCAATCACGGCGGACGCCAGCTCGACGGCGCCGCCGCGTCGCTGGACGCGCTGCCGGCAGTTGTCGCCGCTGTCGATGGACGCATTCCGGTGCTGATTGACGGCGGCATCCGGCGAGGATCCGACGTCGTCAAGGCGTTAGCGCTCGGCGCCTCCTGCTGTCTGATCGGTCGGCCGCAGTTATGGGGGCTCGCGGTCGCCGGCGAGGACGGTGTGCGACACGTGCTCGAACTCTATCGCAAAGAGATCGACCGGGTCATGGCACTGATGGGGGCGCGGAGCCTGAGCGACCTCGGGCCGGACTGTCTTTCGTTCGTTCAGGCTACGAGGCCGCCACCATGATTGAAGACCCGCCGCTGCTCACCATCAAGCGCCGTTTCGAACGGCCTGCAGCAGAAATCATCAATGCCTTTTCGGGCGTGCCCGTCAGCCACGTCGTCGACGCCATGGGTGGGCGCGGGGCCTTGCACCATGCAATCAAGCCCCTATCGCCAAGTACTGCTACGCTGATCGGCGTCGCCGTGACATGTCACTGCGGCCCCGCCGACAATCTCGCTTTGTTTGGGGCGTTGGATGCCGCCATAAATGGCGATGTCATTGTTGCGGCCACCGACAGCTTTGCCGGCGCGGCAGTCACTGGGGATCTCGTGCTCGGCATGGCGCGGAACAAAGGGATCGCCGGCTTCATCACGGATGGCCTCGTTCGCGATATTGTCGGAATCGAGGCGGTCGGGTTGCCGGTCTACTGTGCTGGGGTCATCGCGAACTCGCCGGCGCGCAATGGTCCAGGCACTGTCGGATTTCCGGTGGTGCTGGGAGGAGTGACTATCTCGCCGGGAGACATACTCGTCGGCGACCGCGATGGCGTCGCCGTAGTGCCCCGCCTGGAAGCTAAGACAGTGCTGGCGCGGCTCGCCGCCGTCAGGGCGGCCGAGCAGGTTCTTGAGGCCCAGGTCCGCCAGGGTCTGGAAGTGCCCGACTTCGCTGAGGTCGTCCTCAGGTCCGACAGGACGCGCTTCGTTGACTGAAATGAGGTCGCTGAATTGCAAAAGAGATCTGACGGGACGACATGATAAGCCGACGAAGTGGTGCCCACCGCGAGCGCGCGAAGCCCCAGAGTCATATCAGTGTCGGTACTGCGGCTTGATGACCAAGCCAAGCAAAGCCGAGGCAAGGTCTCTGGGCGGGGCTACATAGGGGGCTCCTGCAAGACATACGCTTTACGTGATGGGCATACTTCCGCCAAGGGTGGCATCGAGATCGAAACAAGCTGGAAACAGACCTGGCGGCCAGCGGAATTGGTCGGTTACGAGATCGAGCTATGCCTAGGCCATCGGGGCTTCGCGTCACGTCAAAGGCGGCTGATGCGTTGGAAGCCACTACCGTCCTAACAGTTTCTACGAGAGGAATTAGCTATGCGATCCGCAACGGTTCTCTCGTCGTTGCTCGCGCCGGCTCTATGGGCGGTTCATCTTTTGCTCGTCGTCTGGGGACTTAACGCCGCGGCACGGTCCGAGCC
>NZ_JBFULQ010000886.1:0-1535 GCF_054049815.1 Mesorhizobium sp. P5_C1
GGTCCGCGAGACCTACGAAATTCTGACCGCCATCGTTGACGACGGTGAAAACCGGGATCTGCTTCATCGGCTGGACCTTGTGCGAACGAAATTTGATGAAGGCTGCGAAACATTTGGGCCAGTGGTGGCGGCGGAGGAATTGGCTGTTGAGCACTTGCRTGGTCACTACGGCATGCTCAACGCCGAGGCGGAGCGGATCCGCCAGGAGAATTCGAAATATTCGACCGAAGTTCGCGTCCTGACGGGCGAACGTGACGCGCTTGCCCAGGCCCACAACAGTCTGCTTGCTGACCGGAACAACCTCGTAGCAGCCCAAGACAGGTTGATCGCCGGACACGATGCCCTGGCCTCTACCAACAACAATCTGGTCGCTGAGCGGAACGACATCGCAACAGCCCAAGACAGGTTGATCGCCGAGCGCGATGCACTGGCCTCTACCCACAACAGTCTGATCGCAGAGCGGAACAGCCTCGTAACCGAACAAAACAGGCTGATCGCCGAGCGCGATGCCCTCTTGCGCGACAGGGACGGCGTCGTCGGTGAGCGCAATGCGCTGCTCGCGTCGCACAGTTGGCGGCTCACAGCACCGTTGCGAGGGGTAAGAAAGCTGTTCGCCCGCTGAGTACCGCACCGCTTAGGAACGCAAACAGGCTCGACGTCTCGGTCGAGGCGGCACGTGCGCGCAAAGCGTAATTTTTTTCTAGGCTTGGCTCTGGTTGACCAAAGAACGGTTGTCCACAGTCACGGCGCTCGTCCTTAGAGGGCGACCGGACCACCTCAGAATCATCTTTCTGGCCGGACCTTCGACAAAATGCAGTGCTGTTGATGCGGCCAGCACGGTGATCAGAAAGGTCCCAATCGTCGTTGGTCGTGAAAGGCCGTCCAATATTTGTGGGTGCMYGACAAAAAACCTGATGACGAGYTGGTGTGTCAGGTARATGGCGAAYGAAATCTCGCCAAGGAACCTCACKGGGCGGCAGGCGAGCACYTTCGCCAACGGCCCGGTGCTCGATGCSAGAATAAYGAGYAGCAAGGCCGCCGGAACGACAGGGGAAAGTGTCTGGGCCGTCCAATACTGCATAGCRCCMGAGCGCATGAAGGGCTGYAGGATCSCGTTGATCCAGYCAGAYCCCCAAATYAGCAGCAGGACGCCGATCAACTCGACCGCCGCCCATGTGCCAAAGCGAAGATGGGCAAGACGGTCGCGGAARCGCGTCCACAGCAACGCCGCCGTCATGCCGAGGCARAATTCGAAGACCCTTGCGACCGGGTTGGCCATCACCAAGCCCTGTACGACGGCATCTTTCCCGCCGCTGTAAAASGGCAGYCCRAGTTGCCAGGCAAGGAGACCCATCGCCGAAGAGGCGACAAAGCATGCGGCGAGYTTCCAAKGCCATGTCGATTCRAAATTGCGGATCAGAAACGGGAAGGCGAGATAAAAAGACATCTCGGTAGAGATGCTCCAGCTGACCGCATTGTAGCTGAAAAAATAGTCGCCGGTTGGAAACCAGCTTTGCAGCAACAAGGCATTTGCG
>NZ_JBFULQ010000887.1:0-1521 GCF_054049815.1 Mesorhizobium sp. P5_C1
CATCTATCCGTGGCTCGGCTTCGTCGCGGCCTTTGCCGAGGCCGCGACCATCGGCGGGCTGGCCGACTGGTACGCGGTGGTGGCTTTGTTCAGGCGGCCACTTGGATTGCCGATCCCGCACACCGCCATCATCCCCGAGAACCAGAGCCGCATCGCCGACAATCTCGGCCGCTTCATCGAGGTCAATTTCCTGGCGCCCGAACCAGTGCGTGAAAAGCTTGCCGAGGTCGATTTCTCGGCGCTGGTCGCCGACTGGCTCGCCGATGCCGAACGTGCGGCAGGCCTGTCGCGCTTCGTCGTGCGGCTGGTACCGCAGACGCTTGCCGCCGTCGAGCAATCCGGCCTGCGTGGCTTCGTCACCAGCCGCATGCTGGAGCAGATCGAAAAGGTGCCGCTGGCGCCGCTGGCGGCCGAGCTGTTGTCGGCGCTCACCGACGACCGTCGCCACCAGAAACTGTTCGACGAATTCACCAAGGTGATCGGCCGGTTCCTCAACGACGAGCAGGCGCTGGCGACGATGCGCGAGAAGATCCGCGAGGAGTTGCCGTCGCTGTTCAACCTGTTCCGCGCCGACGCTTACCTGCTGAAGAAGATCGTCGCCTCGGCCGGTTCGCTGCTCGACGAGGTGCGGGCCGATCCCGACCATCCAATGCGCGCCGAATTCGACCGTTTCGCTCAAGCCTTCATCGAAAAGCTCAGGACATCGAAGCAATATGCCAAGCGCGCCGAGAAGCTGAAACGCGATTTCCTGGCCCGGCCGGAGGTCAGGGGATTGGCCGGCGACATGTGGGCAAGCCTCAGCCAGTTCATCGAGCAGGACGCCAATGCGCCCGAGTCGATCATCCGTACGCATCTCGCCAACATGTTCGTCGAGATCGGTCGCCATCTCGCCGGCGATGCGCAGATCCGGGCCGACATGAACCAGGGGTTCGTGGTGGCGCTCGCTTCGTTCGTGGAGAGCCAGAAGAGCGGCGTGTCGAAATTCATCGCCGACCAGGTCAAGCGCTGGGACCTGGCGCAGCTGACACGGCTGATCGAGATGAACATCGGCAGGGACCTGCAATACATCCGCTTCAACGGCATGATCATTGGTGGGCTTGCCGGTGTCGTGCTCTATGTCGCCGAGCGACTGTTCCTCGTCGGCTGACGCATTCGGACCTAGACCGATTCCACTGCGTTCGAATGGACACGCGGCACTTCGGTGCTATTCTCCCGTCCGGGAGCCCAATCGGCGGCGACAGGGGAGAGACCATCATGGCCAAGCAACCGGAATCCGATTCCTTCATGGACATGTTCGGCAAGTTCGGCCGCGACCTGAAAGTGCCCAACGTCGATGTCGAGGCAATTCTTGCGCATCATCGCAAGAACCTCGAAGCGCTGGAAAAATCGGCCCGAGCCAGTGCCGCCGGCGCGACCTCGCTGTTGTCCAGGCAGCGCGAAATGCTGCAGGACACGCTGCGCGAGGTTACCGAGATGGCGCAAAGCTACAGGGCGCCGGGCAATCCGCAGGAACTGATGGCC
>NZ_JBFULQ010000888.1:0-1513 GCF_054049815.1 Mesorhizobium sp. P5_C1
GCGCTCCCCAGATCCTTGACGGTGTCGCCGGCATTTCCAGTTGCTGAACACCCATCGGCAGCAGGGCATCCTTGATGGCGCTCATGACCGCGGGCAGCGCGCCCACCGTCCCAGCCTCGCCCGCTCCCTTGACACCAAGYGGGTTGGTCGTGGTGGGGACGGAATGGCTTTCGACGTTGATAGAGGGAAGATCGTCGGCGCGAGGCATGCCGTAGTCCATAAACGACCCCGTCACGATCTGGCCGTCCTCGCTGTAGACGACCTGCTCGCTCAATATCTGTCCAGCACCCTGGGCAACGCCGCCCTGGATCTGTCCCTTGACGAGCATCGGGTTTATCAGCACGCCGACGTCGTCGACGACGTGATAGGCGACGATGCCGGTCATGCCCGTCTGCGGATCGATTTCCACTTCGCAGATGTGGCATCCATTGGGATAGGTGGCCTGCTCGAGCGCAACGATTGCCGTCTCCTGAAGGCCGATTTCCAGTCCCAAAGGCATTCTGGACGGCACGAAGGAAGCGATTGCTACCTCGGCCAGGGAAATGTTCCGGTTAGTGCCGGCAACTGAAAAATAGCCATCCCTGAATTCAATGGCACTTCCCGGCGCATTCAGCAGGTGTGCTGCGATGAGGCGGCCTTTCTCGATGACCTTCTGCGTCGCGCGCACGAAGGCCGCTCCAAACGCCATCATGGTTCGCGATCCGAATGTTCCGCGCCCGTGCGGCACGGCGTCGGTATCTCCAAAGATGATTTGCACGTTCTCGCACGACAATCCGAGGAACTCCTGCGCCATCTGGAGGTAGGCAGTCTCATGACCCTGTCCCTGCGAATGGCTGCCGGCCAGGATTGTCACATTGCCCGACGAATCGAAGCGGATTTCCGCGGACTCTTCGAAAGGACGCTCGAATGGTCCGCCGGCGATCTCGATGACGCAGGCGATGCCGATTCCTCGCAGAAAACCGCGGGCCTTTGCTTCCTCCCGGCGTTCTTCGAACCGGCCCCAGTCGGCGGCGGCGACACATTTGTCCATGACGGCCTCGAACTCGCCGCTGTCATAGGTAAACACAAGCGGTGTCCTGAAAGGCATCGCGCTTGCAGGGATCATGTTCAGTCGCCTGATCTCGACCCTGTCAATGTTCAACTGTCGAGCCGCCTTGTCGATGATCTGCTCTATGCAGAACGACGCCTCGGGGCGGCCCGCGCCGCGGTATGGGCAAGTCGGCAGCGTATTGCTGAAGACGCCGCGCACGWCCACGTCGAAAGCCGGAGTCGTGTACTGGCCGGCCAGTCCGCCGATATTGTTGGTCGGCGAGTGAAGCCCATTGGATGCGACATAGGCTCCGAGATTGGCCAAAGTCGAAACGCGAAGACCCAGGAACCTGCCGCTCTCATCCAGGGCAAGAGATACGTCGGAGACGTTGTCGCGTGATTGATGGTCGGACAAGAAACCCTCCGACCTTTCGCATATGTGCTTGACCGGACTGCCGACGAGTTTGGAGGCCCACAGCACAAG
>NZ_JBFULQ010000889.1:0-1512 GCF_054049815.1 Mesorhizobium sp. P5_C1
GCTAAGGAAGGCGTCGGCAAGGCCGTCGGCAATGACCATCTGCGGGCTGAAGGCCGCCGCGCAGGAAGCCAACGGCAAGGTTCAGAAGGTGTAGGCGAGGCGAAGTCCGCCGTCAAGGATGCGATAAACAAGACGGCAGCCGCGATCAACAAGAACTTCTGACCGCATTCGCCCTTTGAGGGCAATGAAAGGCCGCCGGCAAAACCGGGCGGCCTTCGTCGTTCAAGGATCTGGAATCGACAAGGAACGCAAATCCATTCGGGACATTGAGCAAGCAGTGCAGCTTGCGCGTTCACCTCAAGGGATTTCCAGCATGGCGAAGCAAACATCCAAATCGGCCGGGACGGCTGCGACAATTCATGATCAGAAACTGGCGCGTGGCGCTGGCGGTGAACTGCATCAGGTCGCATCCGGCTCGACACCGGTGCTGACAACGGCCCAGGGCGGGCCGGTTTCAGACGACCAGAACTCGCTCAGGATCGGCCCACGTGGACCGACCGTGCTCGAAGATTTTCACTTCCGCGAAAAAATCTTCCATTTCGATCACGAGCGGATCCCCGAACGCGTCGTCCATGCCCGTGGCTATGGTGTGCACGGCTATTTTGAAACCTATGAATCGCTGGCGAAATACACGCGTGCCGACATCTTCCAGCGCGCCGGCGAAAAGACACCGGCTTTCGTCCGCTTCTCCACCGTTGCCGGCAACAAGGGTTCTGCCGACCTTGCCCGGGATGTGCGTGGCTTCGCCGTCAAACTCTATACGCAAGAAGGCAACTGGGACATCGTCGGCAACAACATGCCGGTGTTCTTCATCCAGGATGCGATCAAATTTCCCGACTTGATCCACGCCGCCAAGGCAGAGCCCAACAGCGACTTCCCGCAGGCGCAGACAGCGCATGACAATTTCTGGGACTTCATCTCGCTCACTCCGGAAAGCATGCACATGATCATGTGGGCGATGTCAGACAGGGCGATCCCGCGTTCCCTGCGCTTCATGGAAGGTTTTGGTGTTCACACGTTCCGGCTGCTCAACGCCAACGATGAATCGACCTTCGTCAAGTTCCTCTGGAAGCCGAAGCTCGGTCTCCAGTCCGTCGCCTGGAATGAAGCGGTGAAGATCAACGGCGCGGATCCCGACTTCCACCGCCGCGACCTGTGGGACGCCATCCACGCCGGCAACTTCCCGGAATGGGAACTGCAACTGCAGCTGTTTGATCAGGCGTTCGCCGACAGCTTCGACTTCGATATCCTCGATCCCACCAAACTCATCCCCGAGGAGGTGCTGCCGCCGATCCCGATTGGCCGTCTTGTGCTCGATCGCATGCCCGACAATTTCTTTGCCGAGACCGAGCAGGTCGCGTTCATGACGCAGAACGTGCCGCCCGGCGTAGACTTTTCGAACGACCCGCTGCTGCAGGGCCGAAATTTCTCCTACCTCGACACGCAGATCAAACGGCTGGGCAGCACCAACTTCACCCACCTGCCGATCAACGCACCCAAATGTCCCTTCCA
>NZ_JBFULQ010000890.1:0-1507 GCF_054049815.1 Mesorhizobium sp. P5_C1
GTGCTTCGCACACCGTGCTCGAGATGCTGGTCAGCAAATGGGTCTATCTGGTGGTTTGTGCGCTGCGCAAAGGCCGGTTGCGCAATGGCGAGCTTGCCCGCAAGCTCGAAGGCATCACGCCGAAGATGCTGACGCAGACATTGCGCGTGCTTGAGCGCGACGGTCTGGTGCGGCGCGAGATCTTCCCGGTCATTCCGCCTCGCGTCGAATATGAATTGACTGAGCTTGGCCAGAACCTGGCGGGACTGCTCAACCAGATCAGGTCGTGGTCGGAACAGCATGCGCCGGACATCAAGGAGGCCAGGGCGCGGGCGACTGCTGAAAATGAAGGCGGCTGGGCCGCCTAGCTTCGATCCGAGTCTTTCGTAGCCGTCCGGCAAAGGCCGGAAGCGGGATTTTGCGCTCGCCGGCAAGCGCCGACGTCGCGGACAGGCCGGACTTCAGCCGATCATGGCGCTGCGGCCGCCGACCTCGGCCTCGCGAATCTTGGTGTCGCGTGATTCGAGCATCTCAGCCTTGGAAAGCTCCGCTTCAGCTTCGCCGAGTAATGATTCGGCAGTGCTTCGCTGGTGGGCGAGGTCGCTTTGCGAATTTCTAAGGTTGTCGCGACGTAAACGCGCCGCCTTGGCAAAGGTCGGATAGGCAAAATGGTTGATGTCGGTGATGCCGGCTTTCTTTTCTTCGGCGGTGATCTGAAGCTCCAGTTCGACGGCCATGCGTTCGAACTCGGCGAYCATCATGTCGAGCTGCAGCAGCTGCCGCCGCTTCTCATTCACCTGAAACTGTTTCAGCCGAACGAGGTTTTCACGTGACTTCATGATTCGGTACTCCCGGAAACGCACACCCGCACATATCGTCCAAACCGCCTGGAAAGGCCCAGGCCTTGCCCGTGTCCACCGGCTTTCCCCGAACTATAGGAAACAAAACCCTAAAGTTTTTTGCCGGCGGTAACCATTCGTTTACGGGCATTGTTAATCATACGGCTCAGGACTTAAGGCCGGGTAAAAATTCCGGCCGCCGATGCGGGAGCCGCGTCAATGAGTCTCTGGAGTCGCTTAGTCCAGGTTGTTAATGTGTTGCATTAGGAATTGGGTTCTGGGATTCGTTATTAGATTCAAGAGGGTGTAGAAAGAGGTTAAAAAATCTGGTACCGTAGTGGACGGGAAATTAGGTTTTGTTAACCATTTGATGGCAGCCTCTGCACAAGGCAACCACTGCTCCGGGTCCGGACGGGTCGTGAAATGGTCCGGCAGCAGAAAAGGGGAATGAAATGCGTGTTCTGCTGATAGAAGATGACAGTGCAACCGCACAAAGCATCGAACTGATGCTGAAATCGGAAAGTTTCAATGTCTACACGACCGATCTCGGTGAAGAGGGTGTCGATCTAGGCAAGCTCTACGACTACGACATCATCCTTCTCGATCTCAACCTGCCTGACATGTCGGGCTATGAAGTCTTGAGAACGCTTCGCCTGTCCAAGGTGAAAACGCCGATCCTCATCCTCTCC
>NZ_JBFULQ010000891.1:0-1506 GCF_054049815.1 Mesorhizobium sp. P5_C1
CCAATGACGCGGGCCGGCTGATTGCCCACCAGCCTATTCCGGATGCCAGTGACAACACCCGGAACAGGATCTCAACTATTCGAAACGGCTAAYGTTCCGTCAGGCCCGCGGCGGCCTTACCGGTCCTGTAGTGTTCCACGGGATGAACTCGACTTCCTTCCCGGTGACGTCCCGCACGGCCTTCAACAGCACCTCATGCAATACGCGCGTCTGCCGGTAGTGGTCGCAATGTGGCGATATGAACGGCTTCACGATGCTCCTGTGCAGCGCTTCCGCTGCCACCAGAAAGCGCTCGATTTCAGCCTGCGATAGCTGCTTTGACGGCTTTGATCTGGCCATTTGGCGACTCCATATTGAGGGGTGGATCGCCGCACGGAGAGGATTATATTCCTGATATCGGTCGCGCTGGCAAGCCGTCGCGTAAATGGCCGACGCGGCTGCCGATTAAAGCATTGCCTAAACCGCGTCGGTCACTGCGGCTCCTTGAGGGGTTGCCGCGTCGCTGGACCTAGCGCGCGCCAGTTGGCCGGCAATTCCTTGGATAAAAACGTACAGTCGAAACCTATTGAAAGCGGCTTTGAACGCATTATTAAATCCCCCAATCACCATTCTGTTTCCAGCCCTTGGATGGGAGGTTGCACAATGGACAAGCTGGGTGTTTCGGTATCGTCTTTCGACTGCGATATCATTCGCGGCGCCTTCAAAAATTCCGTCATCGAAAAGAACATTCCCGAGGATCGATGGCGGGACTACGCCGCGCAAATGGTCCGCGACTTTACCGGCAGCGATGACATTGATTCCGACTTGCTGGAATGGATTGTGCGGAAGTAGGTCTTAGCGTTGTTGGGCGGCCATAAGGCGGGCCTCCCGCATGAGCGATGACCAACTGTGCGCGCCAAGAATGGCGATAAGCGCCCGAGCTTGCTCTTCGGTGATACCGGCTTCATTCACCAAGCGCTGGGTTACGAGATCGTCAGGCTTGCTGGGTGTCTTGTCCTGTTCGTCAGTCATCGGAACAATCCTTAGACGACCCCTTACCGTTACTGGTTCCCCTGCGCTCGGGCGCGTCCCGGTCGAGACCAGCACAGTCGAGCTTGTGAGGAAATATAGGCGGCCGAAGGCACGGCACCGCAGGCACCGGCTAAAACGGCCAAGCCAGTGCCGGCACGACACCAGCGGCCAGGTGAAAGGCCAGCCAGGCGGCCCATGTGCCGGCCGCGCGTTCGTCCGCGCTGGACAGAATACGAGACTTCGTCCGCCATAGCCTACAAGTTCAAATTCGTTCTCAAGCGCGAGATTGGCCAGCGGGTCGAGCGTGCAGCCCGCTTTTGTAAATCCGCGCGAGCACGTCGCGAGCAGACTCGGCGCGCTCCCGTGTGCAGCCGATCAGTAATTTCCCACCCAAGTTTGCCGGCTCGCCGGTGACTTCATCCCAAACCGTCCAGTCGCCTGTCGGCTCAAGAAGACAACTAAATCTAACTGGGCTTTCTTCCATCGCCCCATTCC
>NZ_JBFULQ010000892.1:0-1503 GCF_054049815.1 Mesorhizobium sp. P5_C1
GACCATTGGTGGTCAAACCATAAAGTCGCACACGATTTCGAACGGCATCATCACCTTTGATGATGCCAACAGCTTCAGTGCAGCGCTAAATCTGAGTGCCACCGACACGTCGCGAGTCGCCGCTGCAGTTCAGTATTTGCAAAACAACGATATCGGCGCTGCGGGCGCGACGGTGGCGTTCACCGCTACGATAAACGGAACGGCCCACACCTATGTTTACGAACAAGTTGGTGCCACCCCGAATTCGGCGAACGACATCCTTGTCGATCTCTCCGGCGTCACAGTGGCCAATCTTGCCACATTGATCACCAACACCCATGTCAAGCCCGCCGGCGTTGCCGGAGAGCCTATCAATCTGGCTCTAACGAACCCTTCGGGGGATGTCGCGAATGCTATCGTGGTCGTCGTCTCCGGCGTCCCTGTGGGCTGGAGCATCAGCGGGGGTACCGACAACGGCGACGGCACATGGACAGTTCAGAGCAACGATGTGCAATCGCTGACGGTCACCACGCCGGCCGAATTCAGCGGGGCGGCTCTGCTAGACGTCTCGATGACTTGGACGAATGCAGACGGCACGATCGGAACCAAGTTCGTCGCCGACAATGTCGAAGCCTATGCGTCGGGTTCGCCGATTTTTGCCTGGTCCGGCGACGACGTGCTGACCGGCTCGCATGGCAACGACCTGTTCGTCTTCTCGCAGCCGATTGGCAACGACACGGTGCACAGCTTCAACACGGCGGCCGACCATGTCGATCTCATCGGTTATGCCGGTTTTGCGAGCTTCGCCGACGTTCAGGCGCATATGGCGGACGACCCCAACGGCAATGCGGTGATCACGCTTGCGGACGGCCAGTCTGTCACGCTCGACGGGGTGCATTCGAGCGCGCTCACCGGAAGCAATTTCGTCTTCGACCAGACGCCGGTG
Source organism: Mesorhizobium sp. P5_C1 (assembly GCF_054049815.1). Lineage (NCBI taxonomy): Bacteria > Pseudomonadati > Pseudomonadota > Alphaproteobacteria > Hyphomicrobiales > Phyllobacteriaceae > Mesorhizobium > Mesorhizobium sp. P5_C1. The sequence continues at coordinate 926 of NZ_JBFULQ010000892.1, forward strand.
ATGAACAATGCCGGGACCATGTCGATCGGCGACGGCGCGCTGCTGCCACTGAGCGGCACAATCAACAATACCGGCCTTATCTCGCTCGAATCGGCCGGCAACGACACGTTGCTGCAGCTGATCCAGCACGGTATCACGCTGCAAGGTGGCGGACAGATCGTCCTGTCCGACAGCGATGCGAACGTGATCTCGGGCACGGCTGCCGATGTCACCTTGACCAATGTCGACAACACCATCTCCGGCGCTGGCCAACTCGGCGGCGGCCTGCTGGGTCTGAACAATCAGGGCACGATCATCGCCACCGGCACCCATGCACTGGTTATCGACACCGGCAGCAGCACCGTCGTCAACTCGGGAACGCTGGAGGCCACGGGGTCGGGTGGCCTGACGATCAACGGTGCCGTCGCCAATTCCGGATTGATCTGGGCCAATGGCGGCAATGTCGCGATAGGTGGTCAGGTTACCGGCGACGGCGATGCCATCATCGGAAACATGTCACAGCTGGAGTTTCACGCCGCCTCGTCCGCAGACGTCATTTTCGGTGTGGATGCAGCCGGCACGCTGCGGCTGGATGATTC
>NZ_JBFULQ010000893.1:0-1500 GCF_054049815.1 Mesorhizobium sp. P5_C1
GTGGATGGTGGATGCCCGCCAGGTCGCAAGTGCGCTCCATGTCGGCTTCGTGGTGGAAGGCTCTATCCAGCGGCAAAATGGGCGGGTGCGGGTTACCGCGCAGTTGATCGATGCACAAACCGGCAACCATCTTTGGTCGGATCGTTGGGACCGGCCCGCTGAGGACGTGTTCGCCGTCCAGACCGAGATTGCAGAGCAAGTCACCAACCGTCTCGGCAACGGCGTGGGGCTGATTCAGGGAGCGGGGCGGGCTGCGGCGAAGCGTAAACGGCCGGACAACTTGACTGTCTATGATTACTATCTGCTCGGAACCGAAAGGATTGAAAAGATTACCGTAGCCGATGAGGAGGAGGCTATCAGGCTGCTCAACCTCGCTGTCGCGCTGGACCCCGGGTTCGCCCGCGCCTGGGTGGAACTTTATCATGCTCATAACATATTGGCTGGCTTCGGTATCAATCCCGAGAGTGAGATCAAGGCGGCTGCCGATGTAGCCGAACGCGCGGTGCGGCTCGATCCGAGCGACGCCGAGGCGCACGCCGTTTTTGGCATGAGCCTCAAAGAAATGGGCGACAACGCCCGCGCCAAGGTCGAGATGGACACGGCCCTCCGCCTCGCTCCGGGTTCGGCCGAAATCCTGACATTCTATTCCGGCTACGCGGCAGGCTTCGACGAACCCGAACGCGGCGCTCAGTTGGTCGACCAAGTTATACGGCTCGACCCGAATTACCCGATGTGGGCAACTAGTTTCTACTCCACGGCCTATTTTATGGCTGGCCGCTATGAGGACGCCGCGAAGATGCTGGAGCGCAAGACGCCCGATAACTACGGCAAAGGGGATTGGGTGGTGCGTAGCAGCTCCCTCGCGGCACTGGGTCGAACCGATGAGGCGGATGCTTCAGTCAGGGAAACCCTCAAACGGTATCCGGACCTGACCATCGAGGGCCTGGTCAATGAATTCAGCTCGAGCAAGAGGGAACGCGGTCGTTTCATCGAGACAATGCCGCTCGCCGGCTTCCCGCTTTGCGCCAAGCCCGACGGGCTGGCAAAGCTCGCCAAACCAGTGCGACTACCGGAATGCGAGACGGGGGAGGCGCAGCCTCTCGGGCAGCCATAGAACAGCTCGGCCTGAGCGCTGACCGCCCGGTGAAATGAGCATCCCTACAGTGAAAGCCGGCTCGGCAAGTGAAGTCTGGCCAGTGGCGGTTATTCCTGCCCCAGTTACCCGCTCCAGAACGGTCACTCGTCGAGCCAGTATTGGCGGGGACAGCCGAACTGGCGCGAAGCGACAGATTGGCGCTTGGCGACAAATGCCAGTGCGAAGAGACTCCGGGGCGAGCTGTTCGCTTTCACACCAGGCAGGATCGTGTAACCCTGATCGACCAGTTGCAATTTCAGCTCGCTGAGATGCCGTTTGAAGCCGTTCTCGATTTGGCTCCGAGGGTAGCGCCATCCGTTCCTGCACGCTCGGATCAGAATGTCGGAATACAATTCGGCACTAAC
>NZ_JBFULQ010000894.1:0-1497 GCF_054049815.1 Mesorhizobium sp. P5_C1
GCGCGGCGGCGGCGGGCGCGGCGGTGGCGGGCGCGGCGGTGGCCGGCGTTAATAAATTTGGCGAGGAGAACCGACATGAAAACGTCCGTCCGGAGTCTTGTTCTACGTTCGCTGCTCGGGGCCGGAATGATCTTGAGCATTGGCGCGGGTTCCGCAAATTTTGCCAGCGCGCAGGAGGTGCACAGCCTCGAGGATTACGTGGCCAAAAAAGGTCCGCCGCTTTTCGATGATCCCTCGGCGGCTGTGGACGCGTTCAAGTCAGTCCTGGCAAAGGATGATTTCGATGGACTGGCCGTACTGCTTGGGCTGGATGCCGCAAAGCTGAGGACAAGTGAAGGCGTGATGGATACCTACACGCAGATCCGGCAAGGCGCTGCGAAGACGGTGATAGTGCGTGATCTTGGCGACCGCAAGGAACTCGACATTGGCGACAAGCTATGGACGCTGCCATTCCCCATCGCCAAGGGCAAGGACGGCAAGTGGGCTTTCGATACCCAGGCTGGCATCGAAGAGATCATCAACCGGCGCGTCGGGGAAAATGAGATCACGGCGATCGAAACGGTTCGCGCCTATGTGGAAGCTCAGCGTGACTACGCTTCAGAGGACCGCGACGGCGATGGCGTGCTGGAATACGCCCAGAAGCTGATCAGCAGCGAGGGCCGAGCCGACGGGCTATATTGGCCGTCCGACGAGACCAATGGCGTCAGTCCGGCAGGCGATTTCATCAACCAGGCGGCTCTCGACAAGGCGAAGAAAGGCAATGGCTATTTTGGGTATCGCTTCCGCATCCTGACCGGCCAAGGCGCGAATATCGCCGGTGGCGCCTACAACTATATCATCAACGGCAACATGATCGCGGGTTTCGGGCTGGTGGCCTGGCCTGTGAAATATGCCGAAACGGGCGTCAAAACCTTTGTGGTCAATCAGCAAGGTATCGTCTACGAGGCCGATCTAGGCCCGAAGACGGAGGCTTTGGCCGGCGCGATAAAGCAATTCAATCCCGACGACAAATGGCAGGTGACAGGTGATTAGCCCGGTTCGGAAACGGTGATCCCATCGCCAATGCCAACCTCGTCGGCAGAGGCGCCTTCATGATCAACCCGAATGGGTGGTTCACGACCCTAGTGACACAGCAGTTCAAATATTGCCCGCCACTAAATCGGCCGATCAAGTGCGACGTGTTGACGTCGTTCGCCGCCGTCATTGCTGTTCTTGCCGTGGGTGGTTCGGCTTTGGCAGCCAGCGTGGTTAACAAGGACAGCAAGATCCGAACGTTGATCGTGACGGAAGGCGGTAGCAAGACGAAGCTTGCACTGCATGCCGGCGAGACCGTGGAATTCTGCCCGAACGGCTGTTTCGTCACCTGGCCCAATGGTGACCTCGAGGCCCTGACCGGGTCGGAAACGATCGAGATTTCGGGTGGCGTCGCCCGCATCAAGTAAAGTCGGCGGCATGGCTTGCAGCGGCCGGGTACTCGACGACCTCTTCGTTGAATGC
>NZ_JBFULQ010000895.1:0-1497 GCF_054049815.1 Mesorhizobium sp. P5_C1
AAGCAACTCCTGCCCGTCCATGTCGTAAATCTCTTGCGTGTCGGCGTCTCCACCGTCGGTCCCGTCGAACCGCAGCCTCAACTGCCGATCGCTTAGCTCGCTACCCTTGAGAACGGCCCGCCGGCGCTCCAGCGTGGTGAGGATGGCGCGCGTGCTGGAGGTGACCAGACGTTGCATCAGGATCATCAGAAAACCGATGTGCCGCTTCTTCTCGCGTAGGGCTTGGTTATAGCCGTCCCGCACATAGTCACTGACCGCCTCATAGAGACGCTGTTGCGGATAGTGTCGAGCTTCCCAGGCAATCGGAACCATTTGCGTGCGCCGCGGCTTGAAGAGCGGCTTGCCTTCCGCGTCGATGGCCTTGCGCTTTTCTGTTCGGATTACAAAGGGCGCAACGCGCTCCCGCGTAACGCTCCCCGCATCCGGGAATGCATCATCGTCGAGCAAGTACAGCAACCGGTGGAAGGGATCGCTCTTGCCCTGATGCGGTGTCGCCGAAAGGAGCAGAATATAGGGCGCAGCCTCGGCGAGCCCGCGGCCGAGCTTGTAGCGGGCGACCGTATCCGTGCTGCCGCCCAGGCGATGGGCTTCGTCCACCACGACGAGGTCCCAGCCTGCTGTAATGAGATCCTCGAAACGGCTGCGGTTGAATTCGGCGATCCTGGACTGCGACCAGCCCCGGCGCCGGTCGAGGGGCTTCACCGAATCCAGCGAGACGATGACCTGATCGAACATCGCCCACGGTGGGGCGGCCGAACCAGCACCGGAAGTGAGACGCTGCATAGCGCCAATGTCCTCACCGAGGACAAGCTGAAAGCGCTCATCGAAATGGTTTTGCATCTCCGCTACCCACTGGGTGGCAAGCCCCTTGGGCGCGACGACCAGAGTCCGCCGAACGAGACCGCGCAACTTCAACTCGCGGATGATCAGGCCGGCCTCGACGGTCTTGCCGAGCCCTACCTCATCCGCCAGGAGATAGCGGACGCGATCACCGGAAACCGCACGGGAGAGCGCGTAAAGCTGATGCGGAAGCGGAATGACGTTGGATTCCATCGGCGCCAGCAATACCGGGCCATTGATGTCGCCCGTTCCGCCATCCAGCACCTCGGCCACCTTGGCGGCCGCCGCGATATACGCGATACGGTGCCCCTCGATATCAGGCCGTAGATCGGCGCCCAACGGCCGCAGAGTGGATCGCGACACTCGGACAACCGCATCTTGGTTCGGCAACCAAACACGGCACACCGTCTGCCCCCATAGGGTCTGTTCCTCGATGACCTTGCAGGCGCAATTGTGGATGGTGCTAAAAAGCCACTGGTCCACCACAGCCGTCACTCTGGTATAGAAAAGTCATTGTGGTGAACGACGGACGCCAACTCAATTACGCCGTTCGCGCATTCCCAGTAGTGTAGATGGAACTCGTAATCGATGTCCCTTCTCTGCGCTTTGTCGCTCCCCCGCATCCGCTGGGGATCAGCGCCGCCCTTGCCCGTTCTC
>NZ_JBFULQ010000896.1:0-1496 GCF_054049815.1 Mesorhizobium sp. P5_C1
CTGCTGGTCGGCGTCAATCGGGGCGAGCATTTCGCTTACATCGGCCGTGTTGGAACCGGATACAGCGAGGCAAAGGTCAAGCAACTGCTGCCAAGGCTCAAGGAGATGCAGGCGGTCAAGTCGCCTTTCACTGGCGATGGCGCGCCAAAAAAAGATGCAACCGTCTTTTGGACAAAGCCCGAACTGGTTGCGGAAATCGAATTCGCCGGCTGGACGGGCGGCGGCAATGTCAGGCAGGCCGCCTTCAAGGGCTTGCGCGAAGACAAGCCCGCGAAAGAGGTTGAGGCCGAGCGACCCGCCGATCCTCAAGAGACGCAGATTGCCGAACCCGGCAAGGCAACTGCCCGGAGTGCGAAAAGCCCGGTCGTCCTGGGCGTCATCATCTCCAAGCCTGACAAGCCGCTGTGGCCGAATGCCGGCGACGGTGGTCAGCCGGTCACCAAGCTCGATCTTGCAGAGTACTTTGAGGCCATTGGCCCCTGGATGATCAAACATCTCAAGGGTCGCCCCTGTTCGCTTGTCCGAGCCCCTAATGGCTACGCCGGCGAGCAGTTCTTCCAGCGCCACGCAATGCCAGGCACATCCAATCTGCTGGAACTGGTAAAAGTCTTCGGCGACCACAAGCCGTATCTGCAGATCGACCGCGTTGAAGGCCTGGCTGCGATCGCCCAAATTGGCGGCCTGGAATTGCATCCCTGGAATTGCCAGCCGGGCAATCCCGAGAAACCCGGGCGACTTGTCTTCGACCTAGACCCTGGTCCCGAAGTCTCCTTTGCCGAGGTAGTAGCCGCAGCGAAGGAAATGCGCGATCGTCTTGAAGATCTGGGATTGGTGAGCTTTTGCAAGACGACGGGCGGCAAGGGCCTGCACGTAGTCACCCCATTGGCCGCCCAGCGCAACAAAACGACCTGGCCAGAGGCCAAGGCCTTCGCGAAGGCGGTGTGCATGCAAATGGCGGCGGACCGGCCGGACCTCTACCTCATCAACATGGCCAAGAAGCTGCGGACGTCTCGGATCTTTCTCGATTACCTCCGCAATGATCGCATGGCGACGGCCGTCGCTCCGCTGTCACCGCGTGCTAGGGAAGGAGCGACGGTCTCCATGCCGCTGACATGGGGCCAGGTGAAGGCGGATCTCGACCCAAAAAAATACACGGTCCGAACCGTTCCGAGCCTGTTGAACAAGACCGTCGCCTGGGCCGACTACGACGATGGCGAAAGGTCGATCAGCAGCGCCATCAAACGGCTGGGTTCTGCAAAGCTCGCCGCATGACATCTGAAGGGGAAAAACCGTCATTTGCCGTCCCATTGGACACGAAACCAATGGAGGCAAAGGCTGCAGACAAACTGCCTGATAGCGCTAACCAATGGCAGTACGAACCTAAGTGGGATGGGTTCCGTTGCCTGGCCTTCAAAGCCAGAGATACGGTGGAGTTGCGAGCAAAATCCGGCAAGCCGCTGGGCAGATATTTTCCGGAAGTCGTCTCGATGTTGCGT
>NZ_JBFULQ010000897.1:0-1494 GCF_054049815.1 Mesorhizobium sp. P5_C1
CCCGTAGAACGGGCCAGCCGGAACGTCGCGGAAGAACTGGGCGCGGTTGGCTGCCTGGGCGGAGCGGAAACCATCGAAAACCTCGATCGGCAGGCCGCCGGGATTGGCCGGGGTCTTGAGCATGATCGGCGGCACCGCGCCGATCAGCACCGCCTTGGCGACACGACCTCCCGAACCATACTGGGCGACGTACCGTGCCACCTCGCCGCCGCCGGTCGAGTGGCCGACATGGATGGCGTCCTTGAGGTCCAGATGCGCCGCCAGTGCTGCGACATCGGCGGCATAGGTGTCCATCTCGTTGCCGATATCCGTCTGGGTCGAGCGGCCATGGCCGCGGCGATCATGGGCAATGACGCGGTAGCCCTTGGACAGGAAGAACAGCATCTGGGCGTCCCAGTCGTCGCTGCTCAACGGCCAGCCGTGATGGAAGACGATGGGCTGACCGGTTCCCCAGTCCTTGTAGTAGATCTGCGTTCCGTCCTTGGTGGTGATCGTGCCGCTGCCGGTGCTGGGCTTGGATTGCAAGGCCTGGTTCATCTCAATCTTCCTTCGATTGTTGTCGCGATAAACAATATCGCGATGTCCACATGCCTAGCGTAGCCCAAACCGCTTGTCCATGGAAATATGTATCGCGATATCATTTTTCGTGGTACAGACTTTGGTGCCTGTATTGGCAAGAAGGAATCCGCCGTGCCTCTCCCGTTGGAAAATCAGCTCTGTTTCACGCTCTACGCCACCAGCATGGCGATCAATCGCACCTACAAGCCGATGCTGGACGAGATGGGCATCACCTATCCGCAATATCTCGTACTCAACGCGCTGGCAGAGGCCGACGGCATGTCGGTCGGCACCATCGCACACCGGCTCGCCTTGGAATCGAGCACCGTCACACCGCTGGTGAAGAGGATGGAACAGGCTGGGCTGGTGAGGCGACAGCGCAGCCAGGTCGACGAGCGCCAGGTGCAGGTCGATCTGACCGCAACCGGGCGCGCGCTGCTTGTCCAGTGCAACTGCCTGAATGAGACCTTGATCGAGCGCTCGGGCATGACGTTGGCACAGCTTGACGCCTTGAACCGGCAGATTCAGGCGCTGCGTGACGCGTTGACCGGCGACCAATAGCCAGCCGCCAACAACAGTCTAGGCCAAAAACCACAGTGCCGGCGCCGGCACGGCTATCATGCGGATTTAAGCACGGTGAATGGGCGTTTGCGCAGGGTCCGCTTTGCCTGGAAACTTGCGGCGGGAGCGGGACGGCCGACATGGAAGCCCTGGACCTTGTCTATGCCAAATTCGCGCATAAGGGCCATCTGCTCGTCCGTTTCCACCCCTTCGACCAGGATTTTGTGGCCGCGATTTCGGACCAGGGTAATAATGTCCTGGAGCATTGCCTTGCCGTTCGGGGCGCTGCAGTCGTGCAGAAACGAGCGGTCGATCTTCACCGTGTCGAAATCGATGAGACGAAGCCACGACAGGCCGGCAAAGCCGGTCCCAAAA
>NZ_JBFULQ010000898.1:0-1492 GCF_054049815.1 Mesorhizobium sp. P5_C1
TAACGACTGCTCGGTAGTCAACGAAAACCCGGCGCGAGCGATCGCGCCGGGTTTTTCAATGATAGTCATGCGATGGGGCTTAGCTTTGACGGTCCTGCTTCGCGTCCTCTATCGCCGCATCGTGATACCAGCCGTCGCCGAAATCCGCCCGAACACCGCGCAGTGAGGCAAGCTCTGCCGCAAACTTAGCCTTGCCGCTCAAATTTGAGGCAGAGACGCGCGCTGCCGCCGGGAACATCAGAATTTTTGCCGACGGACGCGTGGAAATGATTTCCATTGTCGGGCTCCTTTCTTATGCCGAACCTTGTCGATTCAACCTACCTCGAAGATAAGGTCTGCAATCAAGTTAGGCAATATGCCTATGAAAAGATCATTATTTGCCTATTATTTGTGCGAATTGCGATTGTGATTGATCTCGACGCATTGCTTAGGCGGCTTGCCAACTTCAATCGAATGCGGCGTCAATTTTGCCGCACCCTGCAGCTCAAGAGTGGCACACGAATTGCATTTTAGTGATCCGGCAGGCCGGCTGCTGGTGGCAGACGCATGTCGACGCCGTCCAGTGTTCGGTGATCAAGCAACGAGAGGCTAGAATGACGAAATACAAGCTCGAGTACATTTGGCTCGATGGATACACCCCGGTCCCCAACCTTCGCGGCAAGACGCAGGTCAAGGAATACGCCGAATTCCCGACGCTCGAGCAGCTTCCGCTGTGGGGCTTTGACGGTTCGTCGACACAGCAGGCCGAAGGCCACAGCTCCGATTGCGTGCTGAAGCCGGTCGCTGTCTATCCGGATCCGGCCCGCAGCAACGGCGTGCTTGTCATGTGCGAAGTCATGATGCCTGACGGCGTCACGCCGCATGCCTCCAACAAGCGCGCCACCATTCTCGACGACGAGGGCGCCTGGTTCGGTTTCGAGCAGGAGTATTTCTTCTACAAGGACGGCCGTCCGCTGGGCTTCCCGGAAAGCGGCTATCCGGCACCGCAGGGCCCGTACTACACCGGCGTCGGCTATTCCAATGTCGGCTCCGTCGCGCGCCAGATCGTCGAAGAGCATCTCGATCTCTGCCTTGCAGCCGGCATCAACCACGAAGGCATCAACGCCGAAGTGGCCAAGGGCCAGTGGGAATTCCAGATTTTCGGCAAGGGCTCCAAGAAGGCCGCCGACCAGATGTGGATGGCCCGCTATTTGATGCAGCGCCTGACCGAGAAATACGGCATCGACATCGAGTACCATTGCAAGCCGCTCGGCGACACCGACTGGAACGGCTCGGGCATGCACGCCAACTTCTCGACCGCCTATATGCGCGAAGTCGGCGGCAAGGCTTATTTCGAAGCGCTGATGGCGGCCTTCGACAAGAACCTGATGGATCACATCGCCGTCTATGGCCCGGACAACGACAAGCGCCTGACTGGCAAGCATGAGACCGCGCCGTGGAACAGGTTCAGCTATGGCATCGCCGATCGTGGTGCTTCGATCCGCGTCCCGCA
>NZ_JBFULQ010000899.1:0-1487 GCF_054049815.1 Mesorhizobium sp. P5_C1
GCTCAAGGCTCTGATAGAATTGCCACTGCGAATGAACCCGGGCGGGATCTACCTGCGTTCCGGACAACAGCGACTGCGGGTCGGCGGCAAGCGGGTCTCTCAGGCCGGCGATATAGAATTGGCCGCCGCGCATCTGGTGTTCCGCAACGATGATGCCCGGCTGGGTCTCCAGTCGCGACACATAGGCCTGCCAGCGCTGCCCGGCTTGCCAGGAAAGAAAGAACCAACCGCCTGCGGGTACCAAAACCAGCAGGACTGCAGCCACCACCAGCCACGGAAATCCCTCGTTTGAATCCTCGTGCTTCAGTTCAACACAGGTCTGTAGCTGCGCCTCTACGCCGGCCAACTGCGAACTGTCGCCGTCAAACTGCTCTAGAGCTTCTGAGCTCTCATCGTGGATGCGAAGCAGTACGTCGCGAATTATTTCATGTAATTCCTCTGGCGGATTTCCGCGGATCACCGCAACCAAGGTCGCAAACGGTCCAACTTCCGACCAAAGACGAAGCTCCCCGAAACGGATAGTGTCCAGTCCGCTCTGTTCTTTCTCGTTGAATGAGTCCTTCACAAAATCTTGAATTGCACTAAGCATCGAAGAAATTAGTTGAGGGTCTTCGCTCGTTGCATTTTCGGCGGCTACATGTGTAATCAATAGCCCGGAATTGCGGTTAATGAGAAAGACATGCTCTACTTGATAGGAGAGGGAATGCTTAAGGACAACTTCTGAGAAGCTCGTTCCTGTCCTCCAAGCTTCAAATCTCCACTTAAGTCCATGCCAGGTAAATATATGCCTTAAAGATTCGTTCAGCGACTGAAAGGTCTGGTCGATCTTTTCGCCGATCGACTTGCGAATAGCCGGCAGAAACACCGGGTATAATATATCCGTCAGCGTGCGCGGGTTCTTCTGGATGGACCGTCGCACGGCCCGCTCGACAACTGGCGCAAAGGCCTCGCCGAGTTGCGCATGAGACGCCGATGCGGCTGCGCTGGGGAGAACGTCCCCCACTGCGGCCGCAAGCTGCTCGGGTTCGTCGAGCAGGTGCGTAACGCGTGAAAGCTCAGAAATTTCGCGGCCGACCAGCAGCTCGCGAAGTGTGTCCATGCGATGGTCGGCGGCTGGAACGTCGAAATGCGCATGATTGTCCGGATCGACGTTCCGGGCAATTTCGACCAACAGCCTAGCCAGAGCCTCGCGATCAATCTCGGTATCGTTCGAGGCTGTACTTTGAGGAAGGTTGACTGGGTCGACGGTTGACGTCAAATTCCGATCAACTCACTTTCCAGCTGCGTTCCGAGTTGTTCTTGTTACCGACGGGATCCTGATTCAGACATTTTGCAACCTCGACAAACAGGCCAGCCAAAAGATTTCGGTCGGTCTTGACGTTGCTGAGATCGGAGAACATTTTCTCCATGATCATCTGAACGGTTTCATTCTTTTGCTTGATATCCTCACGCAGCGAATGATCATTTCGATTCATCCGATCCGCAAC
>NZ_JBFULQ010000900.1:0-1487 GCF_054049815.1 Mesorhizobium sp. P5_C1
GAAATATAAGATGACCGTATTTCCTGAAACCAAGGGGGCCTTTGTCGTCGATCTGAAGGGGACGTTCAAAGCAATGGCAGTGGGCCGGAAATGCCTGAAGCACTGACCGCCCGCCAGGCAAAATTCCCACCMATCTCGGCCATTGGCTGGTGCCAGCAGACACATTCTTAACGCAGAACGCCAGGTTTCGAGATCGCCGCGGCCGGGGCGGCCGCGGCCAGCCGCTCCCCGGTCCATCAGCCGGCGGGGGTGGGAGATCGCCTTGTGGGCCCCTTTCAGGCGCGCCCGAACGACACCCCTCGTTCGCAGTTCGGGACCACTATGGAAACGTCCGGGACATCGAGAGATCGAGCGACCACTGCCGTCCCGATGGAATTCCGGAATTAGCCGGCGGTCAAACGTTCGGAGCCGCTTCAGGCAATTTGCAGGTGTCTGGAACAAATTTGCATCGACGACGTTTCGTATCGCTAATGACGACGTTTCGCACACGGTAAACATTGCCACCAGCGAGGACGCGATCATGAGAGTCCCGTCAGGCATAGCGACCTCCCTCGTCGCAACTTTTGTACTTGCGAGTTCTGTTCCAGTTGATGCCGCGCCGGTCTTCGTGCCCAGGGCACAAAGCGCTCAGTCCGATGTCATCCAAATTCGGGACGGCTGGTACAGGGGTTATCGCGGCTACCGCCACTACCATCGGCACAACGACTTCTGGGCCCCGGGCGGCGCATTTGTCGCCGGCGCGCTGCTCGGCAGCATGATTGCCAACAGCAACGGCTACTACGGCGGGTACTACGGAGGCGGTGACTATTACAGGGGTCCGTACTACGGCGATCCGTATTATGTCGATCGGTATGATGTCGATCCGTACTATGGCGATCCGTATTACCACGACCGATACTACGGCGATGGGTATCACTCAGACAGATACTATCGCCGATGTTCGCCCAGGGAAGCCGATTCCGGTAATTGTTACTAGCGATCGATCGTCATGGGCAGGGCGCCGCCCTTCGACTGATTTCCATGTGATCGGCACAGTTTAAGATTAAGCCGCCGATGCGAGCCGTTTGAACGGCCTCGTAGTCAAAAGTTACCCCGCCCTCCACGTAACTTACGTTCCGCTCCCGGCTCCATCCGGTAGTCTCGGGAGAAGACGAACCAATCAACGGGATGGAAAGCCGGCTGGCAGACAAAAGCGGTTCCGGCGGTGGTGTGCCGGTTGCGTGGCGGATCGGGAGTCCTCCCGTTGCCGCTGCGGTTCATGTCAGGTCCGCGGGGAGGGAAAAATGGACAGTCGATTTCGGCGACATCTGCTGAAAGTGTCGCTGGCGGCACTGACGATGCTGGCGGTACATGGCCGGTCCCTTGCGGCTGACCTCCTCATTGCAATGCCGAACTGGCCATCGGGCCAGGCCGCGGCCAATATCATCAAGTACGGATTGAAGGAAAAACTCAATCTGGACGCCGATGTGCGCGAGATGGGCTCCATG
>NZ_JBFULQ010000901.1:0-1486 GCF_054049815.1 Mesorhizobium sp. P5_C1
GGGTCATGCTCAACCAAGAAGTATTCGACGGCCAGTGGCCGACAAAGACGGCGGGCGTTTGGCTCGCGACTAGATGCAAGGGGTTTTCGAGGACCCCGAAAAGGAGAACGGCATGAACCAAGAGGTCATGAATCTCTTCAATCCCCAGGCGCCGGCACAGGTGTTCGATTCCATCCGGATATCGCTCRCCAGCCCTGAGAAGATTCTGTCCTGGTCGTTCGGCGAGATCAAGAAGCCGGAGACCATCAACTACCGCACCTTCAAGCCGGAGCGTGACGGTCTGTTCTGCGCGCGCATTTTTGGCCCGATCAAGGACTATGAGTGCCTGTGCGGCAAGTACAAGCGCATGAAGTACAAGGGCGTCATCTGCGAGAAGTGCGGCGTCGAAGTCACGCTGTCGCGCGTCCGCCGCGAGCGCATGGGCCATATCGAGCTCGCAGCGCCCGTCGCCCACATCTGGTTCCTGAAGTCGCTGCCGTCGCGCATCGGCACGCTGCTCGACATGACCCTGAAGGACATCGAGCGGGTCCTCTACTTCGAGAACTACATCGTCACCGAGCCTGGCCTCACCGCGCTGAAGGAGCACCAGCTGCTCAGCGAGGAAGAGTACATGATCGCCGTCGACGAGTATGGCGAGGACAGCTTCACCGCCATGATCGGCGCCGAGGCCATCCATGACCTTCTGGCCGGCATGGACCTGGAGAAGATCGCCGGCGACCTGCGTACGGAACTGGCTTCGACCACCTCCGAGCTGAAGCAGAAGAAGTATCTGAAGCGGCTCAAGGTCGTCGAGAACTTCATGGAATCCGGCAACCGTCCGGAATGGATGATCATGAAAGTGGTTCCGGTGATCCCGCCGGACCTGCGTCCGCTCGTCCCGCTGGACGGCGGCCGTTTCGCCACCTCGGATCTCAACGATCTCTATCGCCGCGTCATCAACCGCAACAACCGTCTGAAGCGGCTGATCGAGCTGCGCGCCCCGGGCATCATCGTGCGCAATGAAAAGCGCATGCTGCAGGAAGCCGTCGATGCGCTGTTCGACAACGGCCGTCGCGGCCGCGTCATCACCGGCGCCAACAAGCGCCCGCTGAAGTCGCTGTCCGACATGCTCAAGGGCAAGCAGGGCCGGTTCCGTCAGAACCTGCTCGGCAAGCGCGTCGACTATTCCGGCCGCTCGGTCATCGTGACCGGTCCGGAGCTCAAGCTGCACCAGTGCGGCCTGCCGAAGAAGATGGCGCTCGAACTGTTCAAGCCCTTCATCTACGCCCGTCTCGACGCCAAGGGTTACTCCTCGACCGTCAAGCAGGCCAAGAAGCTGGTCGAGAAGGAACGTCCGGAAGTCTGGGATATCCTCGACGAGGTCATCCGCGAGCATCCGGTGCTCCTGAACCGTGCGCCGACGCTGCACCGTCTCGGCATCCAGGCGTTCGAGCCGATCCTGATCGAAGGCAAGGCGATCCAGCTTCACCCGCTGGTCTGCACGGCC
>NZ_JBFULQ010000902.1:0-1484 GCF_054049815.1 Mesorhizobium sp. P5_C1
GCGTAGGTGTTTCTCTGTGCCTCCACCAGCGCCGATGCTGTTGCCTGATGAGGTCGGCTTCGTGACAGCCGTTTTTGTTGATTCTGTGTCTGCGGAACAGAATCCGAGCCTCGTCGGATTGACGAAATCCGACTGCGTACACTCGATATTTTCTTGTAGAGGAAGGCCACCGTTTGGCTTCTGCCGAAAAGCGCCGGCTCTGAACGCGCCAAGGCGGCCCGGTGTGGCGACGCGATCCGATTCTCCAGAAGGTAACGAAGCCTGCGAGGGTCTGATGGCAAAGTGCGATTTGCTGGACTTGTCGCGCGAGGTCTCGCTGCTCAGATAGGCAGTAACGCCGTTGAGTACGAACGTCGTTTGCGGCGAGATATTCAAGCCGGTACCAAGCCGCAGTCCAATGCTTTGATCCTAGCGGTTTCGCGCTGCGAAGAGTTACTCATCATCCAGACCGGCGGGCAGCGCGGATATCGTGTGCGGGTGCAGGACCGGACTGACGGGCGTCTGCCTGCTCACTCTGTTCTTCGCGATGGCGTTACATATTCATTCGACCGACCTTCCCACAGACGACCCTGGCCGAAGTCGATCTGCAATTGATCCTTGTCAGTGGACGTCTCACCCTCGATGAGCAGCATTGACCAAAGTACGACAGCTACGGTGCCTTCGGCCACGCGGACATAGTGAGGGCAATCAAGCCGAAGAGCGGGGCAGAATCGCAGTGCTCTTCTGGAGGGGGCGGGGCCAAGTCAGCAAACAGACTGCGCGGGATCTCGTCTTCAGGACCCGCATGGACACCATCCGCAGCTGGTTCGACTKCAGYTTCGAGGTCACCGACGAGAGCTGGTCAGGTTCAGGGAGGAATCCGAYGACYCACAGTTTCATACCCTCACCATTGAGAGGGCTGCKGATAGCTATGTTCGTTCAMGAGGCAGCCGGGTTCCTGTCCATTGCGCAGGCGATCCGCGCGAACCCTGAGGCCGGCGTGCAATGACCAGGAGCTAGAGGAGTTGCTGTGAAAGCCCGCGCCACGGAGGGTCCGCTAACGCGGGCTGGCTGATGATGTATACATCAGCCTCTTCCGGGTGCCAGTGACAACACACGGAACAGGAATTCAACTATTCGAAATGGCTAATGTTCCGTCRGGGCCGGTTTGGTTCGATCGAAAGTCGGTTTCCAGTCGCGGTTGTGATCGACAATCACGTTGCATGGCGCAGGTGAATGGAGCAGCGATGAGAAGTGCCGTCAGGGTTGCAGTCTTGAGAGTAAAACGGCCACCACGCCAGCGCCAGCACGACCCAGCGGCGATGGTGACTCTAAGGCCAACATCTATCTCACGCAAATTGGTGTGGCTATATTCGATAAAACGGGAAAGAGGATCGAACATATCGACGTACCCGAGACGACGACAAATGTGACCTTTGGTGGCAAAGATAACGACTTGCTCTTCATCACAGCCACCGGCAGTGTTTACAGTATCAAGATGAGTG
>NZ_JBFULQ010000903.1:0-1470 GCF_054049815.1 Mesorhizobium sp. P5_C1
GTGAAATCTCTTGCCCCGCTGATGTTCAGACCGGCAGGCGGAACTGCTTGCGCAAGCTCTTGTCGAATATCGCCGCGGGCGCAAAACGGCGCAGGATGCTGACCTGCCGCGCAGCCCTGCCGGCGGTGTAGCGGCGTCGCGGGCGAGCATCGGTCGCGGCCCTGACGACCACCTCCGCCACCACTTCCGGCCGATCGGCCTTGGGCATCACATCGCGAAGCAGAGCGTCGACCCCGGCCCGGGCCAGATCGTATTCTTTCAACAAGGAATCCGGCTCAATCCCTTTCTGGTCGAAGACGGTGCGCACGAATGCCGGCTCGATGACCGAGACGCGAATATTGAAGGCACGAACCTCGTGATCGAGCGATTCCGAATAGCCTTCGAGCGCGTGCTTGGCCGCCGAATAGTGCGCGGCATACGGTGCTGGTACGAGGCCCAGCACCGAGCCGATGTTGATGATACGCCCTTGGCCGCGTCCCCGCATCGACGGCAACACCGCATTGGTCGCGCGCATGACGCCGAACAGGTTGACGTCGAACATCGACTGCACCTGTGCGACCGAGGATTCCTCCGCGCCGCCAAGCAGGCCGACACCGGCATTGTTGACCAGGAGATCGATCCGGCCGGTCTGTGAGAGCACAGTCGAAACGAGCGCAGCGACGGCCTCACCGTCGGTCACGTCGCAAACCAGCATGGTCACGCCGTCCGGGCCGTTGCTGGCTTTGCGGCGGCTCGTGCCGAAGACGGTGAACCCTGCCCGCACCAAGGCCTCGGCGGTGGCGCGGCCAATGCCCGAGGAGGCTCCCGTCACGACAGCGGTTTTTCCGGAATTCATATTCATTTCGTGCTCCAAACTCATGAGGGCTAGTTTTGTCGCGCCAGTTGAATTACACTCATAATATCAAATTATGGTCATAATGCAATAGTGGAAAGGGATCGCAGCCATGCGCTACGAAAAGGGCCGAAAGGACGCGTCACGGGGCCGGATCATGGAGGTCGCCGCCGACCGTTTTCGCGGTGACGGCATAGCGGCGTCCGGACTGGCAACCATCATGAGCGACGCCGGGCTGACCAACGGCGCCTTCTATCCGCACTTTCAGTCCAAGGCGGAGCTTGTCCGCGAAAGCGTGGCGGCGGCCATGGAGATCCAGTCGCAGCAACTGGCGGAAGCACTGGCCTCCGGTGGCCCGGAGATGGGCATAGAGGCATATCTGTCCGCCGAGCACCGGGACAATCCGGGAAAGGGCTGCGCGTCCGCCGCGCTGCTGCCGGAGCTCGCGCGTCAGCCACCTGAAACGCGCGAAGTCTATACCGACCACTTGCTGACCTTGGTGCGCCAGTTGGCTGCAGCACTGCCGCAGGCCAAGGACCCGGAAGGTACCGCACTGGGTGTCTTTGCAACGCTCATCGGTGCRCTGCAACTGGCCCGCGCGGTGGAAGGAACTGAATTGTCGGATCGTATTCTTGCGG
>NZ_JBFULQ010000904.1:0-1469 GCF_054049815.1 Mesorhizobium sp. P5_C1
GCTCACGATGTTTTACTCCTGTTGTTTCCAGTTGAACTTCGCTACTAGCGTACGGTTCCTGCCGCCGCAGAATATTCCTATTTGTGCCCGGCACGGCCGCCTCTTATGGCGGGCAACGGATGTCTACCTAGGTTGTTCCGGCGATGTCGCGACGCGAACGGCGTTAGAAAGCGAGCCAACGTTTCCACACTAGTCGCCGGCCTCCGTCGGAACTGACATGCTTGTCCGCTTTCGCCAAGGAAACGCCTATGCAAACCCCGTCGAGCTCAAAGCCCAAGTTCTGGGCATCCCTGAAGTCCGACATGACGATGATGACACGTTGATCTAGCGGAGCAGCCCTTCGTCGTCGAACGCATCCCAGTCCTTGAACTGAGGCCGGGGCAGGTCCCCCATCGCGGTTGTTCTTGGAACTGCGAGCCTTGTCGCCGCCCTGGCCTGCCCGTGTCAGGGCGGCCTTGCCGGCACCGCGCCGCCTGTTCTCTGCAACTTCCTGCGCATCCTCCTCCCGCCAGACGCTCGGCAGGTCTCGGTCAAGTACATCCTCGATATGCTTCGGATCGAAAACGTGGAACGTGACGGCCTTCGATCGTGCGCGCATCTTCACCGTGCGCGTGCCGACGCTTTGCAGTCGCCCGTCCTTGAGCCACTTGTGACGCTCGAGATCGTGAGGATATCCTCTACCTCGCGCGGCAGGACCGGCAGCACTTCGATGGTTTCAAGCGTCTTGGCGATCTTGTCCGAAGCCGACTCGAACGCTTCTGCATCGTCTTCGCGCATGCGCAACCCGATGCGGCCAGTCTCGGCTTTGACGTATTTCCTCACCGGCCATGGCAGGCGGGCGCGCAATTCGCGCTCGGTCCCTTTCGCGCGCACCGCGGACCCAAGCGTCGCCGATGGCAGCAAAGGCCACTCGGCAATCATTGACAGCGGAGCGCTCATGCTTCGCCCGGAGGAATCTGGTAAAACTTGCCGCAGCGTGCCAATCAGAACCTCCCGCCAACTGCTCACCATTTCGGATTTTTGCAATGGACCACCTGACAACTAGGTCGGGTTGATACGGTAGACATCTGCAGGCTTTCCAGTACCGAAACTGGAGCGAGGCCAGGTGCGCGCACGAGGCCCGCGTCGCAGCATCTCCTATACTGGCTCGCGTCACCAAGGACGCGAGCCAGGTCGAAAAGCTTCTACTTCTCAAGAATTATGCGCTGCTTGTCGCGATTCTGGGCGTAGGTGCTCTTGTCGTAAGCGGCCTGCGCTTCGAGCTGCGCCTTCGTAAGGTTTGTGTAGAGGTAGCGGTTGCCGTTCTTGTCGATCATGAACTTCAGCTGTTCCATTCCAACCGCGACCGACTTTTCTCCGATGCCCAGGAAACCGCCGACGTCGACGACAATGGCGTCAACCTTCTTGTCTGTGCTCAAAACTATGTCGCCGATCTCTCCAACCTTGGCATCATCGGCGCCGTACACAGT
>NZ_JBFULQ010000905.1:0-1460 GCF_054049815.1 Mesorhizobium sp. P5_C1
CCGGATTTCCTGGACTACCGCGACGTGGCGAGAACGATGCTTGCGGTCGACGACAGTGTGACCGGAGGAGAACTATCGAGGATCATCTTCCGAGATTTCGACCGGAGAGGGATTTTTCGCTACCGTGCCGGGCCTCGCCTGAAGAAGCCAAACCGAAAGAGCCATTTTCACGAGGGCCGAATCGCTCTTCCACTGGACCAGGCGCGTCTGCCGGACATGAGCTATTTCGAGAAATATTGGATGTCCAGAAGTGGCGCCGAGCTTTGATCGGCATGCAGAAGATGAGGGTGATCCATGGTAACTGAAACCATCCTAAGTACATCGGCCATACATTTGTTCGGTCGAGTTCTTGAAGATTTGAAGCTTACGAAGAGGACCGATGGGGGACGGCCTCCAAGGCTTGGTGACAACAGATTCCTGCAGAACCAGATTGACGCCTCCGGTAGCCTGCTCGCAAGGATTTATGCGTTCACCTTCGAAGCACAGTTCTATGAGCTGGCCCGACCGACCATACTTCTTGTCCACGGGCCTGGCTCTATCGTTGATTATCCAGCCCCCACAGAAACCGATCTCAAGGTCATGAGCCGCGGTCCAAGCGACCCTGCCTATACCGGACTGGCATCGCAGATAGGCTCGTTCGCGCGCGGAATGCAGGTCTGGGTCTACGACAAGAGTGACCTGACAATGCGGCTGGAACTCGACACCGGAACGCTCGAGGATGTCCTGTTAAGTGCAGAGCTGGACCCGCGTTCGTTTGGGCGATCGGGTGGAGCAATGGGCAGATCCGGCGGTGCGATGGGGCGATCAGGCGGCGCGATGGGCAAGTCTGGTGGTGCGATGGGACGCTCCGGTGGTGCCATGAACCGCAACGGGCGCGGCGATTTCGACTAATGCATGTCGCTCAAAAGTGGCCTCGGTTTTTGAGACAACGACATGCATAGAAACAAAGGCTTAAAGCGCGTCGCATGAATCCGTTTCGACGCGACGTTAATTGAGGATGCCGAAGGGAGATGGGCCATGGCAAGAGTAGATATAGTACGTGTCGATACACCTGAAGGGGCTGCTGTAAGAGGCGGAGATCCGGTTACGGTCAGCGTGACAGTACACCCAGATCGTGATTGGTTTAAAGACACGGAATACTTAGTAATTGAATTTATTTATGCGGAATATTTAGACATCGCGACTGATATATCGGTATACCTAAACGATATAACAATCGAAGATTCGACAGCGATCAATTTCAAGGTTAACGCAGAAGTTGGCGCTTCAATCGGAGACTACTACGTCCAAATCAAGAATACATACTTGAAGGAAATCGTCATAAGTGGCCCTGAGGATGGAACTATCGCTGTGTCCTAAAGCTAGTCACTTCCAAAAAAGTACGTTGTGACTACCTGCAATGTCACATCGGCATCAGCGGCTCTGCCGTCACGCCGGCAAAATCTTGCCGGGGTTCATGA
>NZ_JBFULQ010000906.1:0-1456 GCF_054049815.1 Mesorhizobium sp. P5_C1
GTCGCCAACAGGGATGAGCGGCAAAGCGGACAGACTTCGTTCTTAATAATGGCTAGCATTGGCTGCATGGTGCCGACGTCGTTCCGTCCGACTTGTATCTGAAGATGATCAGAGGCATCAGAGACCCCGGACTGTGGATTTCGCTTTCCTAGGAAAGCGGATGACATCTTTAGGCAAATTTGAAATCCGGCAAGGATTGGGACCGGCCTGCTCTCCACTGAGTGGCCCACGGGACTGCAACTTCCCAACGGTTGGCCCCGACAAAGCGGCCCGTTGTCTGAAAAGACGCAGAAGTTCGGGGTGAAGTCCGTCATTACGGAGAGAGGCCACGTCGTGAAGAAATGCGAAGAGGTCCATTGCATGTCCTTCCCACGCTGACAGCAACCTCGTGTGATAGCCGAGGCCTATTGCATTGGCCTCATTTGTCCCTCTCAGTGAAGTAAAGTTGCTGGGGCCGGAAGGTTCCGCCGCTCTCGCAAATTTGCCTGCCAGGCCAATCAGATGACGCTTGTTAATCCGCAGGCACGGACCGCGTCCGCGTGAAGGTCGCTGACCTCATTTTTGCTTCTTTCAGGGCGGCGTGTTTTCATGATGCTCCGCAAGCCATCACGATAAGACGTTGGGAACTATCGACCTTGCTCCGCTGCTCTGGCCGTCCCAAAGAGAGTCAAAATGTCGCGCTGCTGAGCAAGCACGGATGTTAGATGAAAATGCGGGCTCCCTCAAATAGTTGATCGACGCGACCGCCATCATCAGACCTTCAAGCCAAAGATTGTCGACCTTACATGGCCTGGAACTCTTTACGTGGTCGGATGGGTTCTGCCCTTCTGACTGGTGGGTCTTGTCGTCCACCTCATTGACGGGGCGCGTCAGTCCAGCGCCATTCTAGGGCTTCTTGTTTCCGGCCGCGTCCTGAGAGAAAGCATCCGAAGGGTCGGCGCCGGTCTTTGCCGGATATTTTGTTGCCCCGGTTTCGCGACGGTTTTCGTTGTCAGACATGCCTTTGTGCTCCGTGTGATCAACGATAACCGCCCCCGGCAGTGCTAGTTCCGCTCCAGATGGAACATTCCCCACGGCGGGTCGTTGGCCAGCTATTGTCAGGGAGCCGGAGAGAGCCGGCTCCAAGATAGAACGTAAAGGCCTGAACGGCAGCGGCGAGGATCAATCGCCACCCAACCCTAAGACGGCAGGTGCGTCTCCTAAGAACAAAATCCCTCTGGCAGAGCCCTTCCCTGCCAGACAAAGCCATGCGCGGCCGGTGGCACACCTCATCCGACCGACAGACCGGGAGAATAACCAACGAACTTCCTGTCCCTAACCCTGACGAGAACCGTGATCCACCAAAGCGAGCATTGCGATGAGCGGTGATCAGGTGCGCAGCGGTGGTTGCCACCGATGGCGAATGCCTCATGTTCTCAATATCTGGGCGAACGTACACTGTTCCGGAGCCTTGTCA
>NZ_JBFULQ010000907.1:0-1455 GCF_054049815.1 Mesorhizobium sp. P5_C1
ACTTGCCATGTTCGAAAGGCCGACGGCATAACACGGCTCTCTACCGCCGAAGAGCATGAGAACGCCGCCGACCGCATTGCGGACGTGTCCCGGGCGGATCTGCAAATAATTCTTCGACGTGCTGCCCTGATGCTCCGGAMCRTYKCGGGTGTGSCGCTGGAGCCGGCGACGGAGGATGCGCTGAACCCCATTGCCGGTGAGATGGGAATTGGCAGGCCGGATTTGATTCAGATCGTATTGCGCGAGTGGCTGGAAACGAACGCCTATCTGCCGGTCCGGATGATCGACGAGGAAGCGAGACGGACGGGGGGCGCCTGAAGACCGTGGAGACAACAACAAGGTGTAGGAGTGGTCCAGAGTATATCGTTTTACACAATCGCTAATTGCTAGACTCACGCGCTAGCTCGGCTGTTAATTTTGCCTCAGGGTGAGAAGAAAAAGGTAGCGAATTGGGAGGAAGTAGTCGCATGAATTATGATTTCGGCATCGGCCAACCAGCTGAAGATGATCAGCCTTACGAGGTTAGCGCTTTCGCCAAAAAGCATGGCCTGACGATCCCAGCTGCGGACGCCGTTCTTTTCGCAAAAGGCCCGTCTCGGCCCGCGTGCGATGCCGCCGCATTGGCTTTCCTCTGTGCAGTCGCCGCATACGCCAAGAAACAATCGGCGCGCTAGCCTTCCGCAATCACGATGCTTCACTTTGCATTAGCACAAGCGCATAAGAGCCCAGCCGGCGGCGGTGTTCTCACAAGCACCCCCGTCAGCTAGGCCCGGTACCCCTAGCCACATCCCAACAGAGAGGGTGCCGGGCCGCTGCATCCAAGCCCTCCAGCCGAAAAGCCCGCCGCCAGGGTTGGCAGCGGGCCATTTGACAGAGAGGCCGGCACGAGTGACACAGGCACCGACCGATGCAATAAACGTCGATGGTCCGAAATGTGTTCCGCTGCCGTCATCGTTGGTTATTTCCGTACAAAGTTCCACGGCTATTCACCTTCGGCGGGTCGCTCTGGCCTTATCGGTTGGACCTGCGGCGGGCCTGCCGCACAAAACGGGCACTTTCTCTAGTTCTCCGCATGGCTAAGAACGACCGTGCCGTTTGCCTTGTCGACATCTTTTGCCGWTTTCTCRGCGTCGAACATTTCCTTGTCGACGATGCCCTGTCTTCCATASCRGATRACAGTAAAGGCCATATTTGGTCGTTCCTTCCGGGCAGCTACCAAGGGAACTGTATGGCAGCTGGAACGGAAAGTCACAATTAAACAAGCGGCCTTTGCGGGCGGGCAGCCTCACAGAGACTCATCAGCGCGTTTCCACCGGCCGCTGTCCTACGCCGCCGAAGTCCGGGAGCGTACCTGGTGCGTGAACCTTCAGGGGAACAGAAGCYCAAAGCCSCACGTTCTAATRMGATCAAGGGAGTACAAAAAATGGTACGCCAAATCGCAATCACCCTAACACT
>NZ_JBFULQ010000908.1:0-1454 GCF_054049815.1 Mesorhizobium sp. P5_C1
ATCGAGAACACCATGCCGAGCGTCTGCGCCCAGTCGGGCAGGGCGGTGTAGTGCAGATGATGCGGACCGGCCCAGATGTAGAGGAAGATGATCGCCCAGAAATGGATGATCGACAGCCGGTAGGAGTAGACCGGCCGGTTCGCCTGCTTGGGCACGAAGTAATACATCATGCCGAGGAACCCGGCGGTGAGGAAGAAGCCAACGGCGTTGTGGCCGTACCACCACTGCGTCAGCGCGTCCTGCACCCCGGAAAAGGCGGAATAGCTCTTGGAGCCCAGGAAGGAGGCCGGCATCGACAGGTTGTTGACCACATGCAGCATCGCGATGGTCACGATGAAGGACAGGTAAAACCAGTTGGCGACGTAGATATGCGGTTCTTTGCGCTTCAGGATCGTGCCGAGGAACAGGACGAGATAGGCGACCCAGACGATGGTCAGCCAGATGTCCACATACCATTCGGGTTCGGCGTATTCGCGGCTCTCGGTGATGCCGAGCAGATAGCCGGTCGCCGCCATGACGATGAAGAGCTGGTAACCCCAGAACACGAACCAGGCGAGATCGCCGCCGAACAGCCGCGCGCGGCAGGTGCGCTGCACGACATACAGAGACGTGCAAAGCAGCGCGTTGCCGCCGAAAGCGAAGACCACGCCCGACGTATGCAGCGGCCGCAAACGACCGAAATTGAACCAGGGCTGGATGTTGAGATCGGGGTAGGCGAGCTGCAGCGCGATGACCACGCCGACCAGCATGCCGACGACGCCCCAGAACATGGTGGCGACGGCGCCGTAACGGACCGGCCCATCCATGTAAGCGGATGCATCGATGGGAGCGGCAGCTTCAAAGCTCGTGTTGCGGATAAGGACGGCGACAAAACCGAGCAGCACAAAAAACAGCACCCACATGTGCTGCCGGAAGGGCTCGTCCACACCGAAGCCAGCGGCCACCAGAGCCGCAAATGTAAAAAGGGCCAAAGCGAAGATTTGTGTGCCGAATTTCATGACATGTCCCCGACCTCGGATTCCGATGCGCGGACGCCAATCCGCCTGGACACCAATTCCTCAGCCGTAGTGTCACCGCCTTGATCCATGTCAAAGCTCAGCGCTTTCGGATTGGGCAGCGTGGTCTTGCAAACCAACCGGGGGCCGCCGTTGAGCCAGACGAAAGGACCGGGAACGTCGCTGTTCGGAGCAGGCGATGAAAATCCCGCACCAGCCGATCGATCCTGCAGAGAAGCGGTCCCGGCCGCGGTGATGAAGCGCGCGCACAGGGAAAAGCTGCAGCTCTGCGATGCCCTGGAGAGAATTGCAGACGCCTTGCCCAGCGTCGATCGTCTGAAATGTCTCGGCACGGCCAACGCGATCGTTCCGTTGCTGCGCAACATTCATCAATACGAAGAGACGGTCATCTTTCCCGCCTACGATGCCGCTTTGACCGGCAGCGGTGCGAACCTTGCC
>NZ_JBFULQ010000909.1:0-1452 GCF_054049815.1 Mesorhizobium sp. P5_C1
CTTGTAGACGGTCTCGTTGCTGACGTTCAGATACTGGCAAATATCCTCAACTGTCAGCCATCGCTCATCTGTCATCTCTGCCTTCCGCGCTCCACAGTGAAACGATGCCGATCGACCGCGTTGCCCGAAAGTGACGCTCGTAAGCCCTTGGCTGACCGCTGCCACATCCCTTGATCGATATTGACCGTTTATAGCCGATTAGACCCTGCTTAGATGAACTATATGGAGGTGTCGAACGGTAAATGGCTTGGGCCAGTTGCCATGTGTGCTGTCTCCTTCCGCGCTTGGAATGCCGATAGAGAGGGTGGCCGCGGTTGCCATGATGGGTTGAGGCTGGAGGAGAGGTCTCCGGTGCGCCCACATGGAGACAGAGACCGAGCGGCGTCGCCCAAACACATTCCCTTGTCACCGGCAGCCGAGCGGTCTACCGGATCGATTCCCTTCGCGATCCGCAATTGCCGCTAATAGGCTTCTATGGCACGGTATGGCCGCCGATACATGCCGTCCCCCCCCAACTCTCCACACCGCCCTTGCTATCGTGGCGCTCTCACCCTGAAATCCGGAGAGAGATTTCGGATCGAGCCTTCTGATCTCTCACGACATGTTTCTCAGCCATTAGCCTGCGAGAAACTCGAGACCGCCACCTCTCTCGCCAAGTTCCTGAAGTTCGGCAGACAAGAGCACTCAAGAGCGCGCGTTCGCCCGATCAGCTCAACGACGTAGTCGCCGCATTGAGCAGGAATGCGCATACGGCCATGCCTTAGCGCAAGATAGACAGCGTCAGTGGCCTGGAGTTCATCTAGGCTTTGTAAAACGCGGGGATGTCGGAGTAGGTCTAGAGACCAACCGGGCTCTTCTCCGTTCATGAGTGACGCAGCGCGGGCGCGGCCCTTCCTTTCATCTATAACGGCACGGAATCTTCGGCTTGCCGCGATGGAGATCGTCGCGGCCTCCCCGTCATCCAGAGAAGGAGAGCCGGCGGTCAGAGTGGCGAACAACTCGAACTCCCGGTCAGTCATACCGACAACGGTCACTTTGCCCCACGCGATTAGACCGTGCAGGAAACTATGGTCTCCGTTCTTTCGGCCCGTCTCATGCTCAAGCTCCCCGGCGACGATCTCGGACACGACGATACCATTGGCGATGGCTGTCAAAACGCGCTCGCCGTAGGTGCAGGCGTGCAGATTGATTAGGACGCTCGTATCGAGAACCAGAGGTCTCCGATCGTCAGCCAGGGAGCTTGAGAAGGTCATCCGTTACGCTTTCCTCAAGCTCAATCTGATCAATCAGCTCGCGCACCTCCACACGACRCATCTTCAGCAACTCGGCCAACTGGCCTTCCGACATGATACCACGCTTCCATGCCGCATGAGCCATGAGGCTCATTCTATGCGATACTGGTCGATTGGCGTCGATCTTCGCCGCGTCGAGGCGTTCTGCGGCGCCTCCAAG
>NZ_JBFULQ010000910.1:0-1452 GCF_054049815.1 Mesorhizobium sp. P5_C1
GGGACGCCGGCTACATTCCTGAGCATCAAGGCAGCGCGCCGAAGGATGATCTGCAGATCCGCCCGCGACATGTCCGCGATGCGGTCGGCGGCGCTCTCAAGCTCTTCAGCGATGGATGCTCGGGTCATGGCCCTACCTTTGCCATACAAGGCGGCCGCCTGCCAAATTTATGGTAGTGGGTCGGTTTGATATTTTGTCGATGTGAATCAATCTGCGATGCCAACTTAGAAGCAGGCCAACCGCCTCTTGACCTTGGACTTAGCGCCTGGTGGCCCTGGGCGGGGGTGTCCATAGTCACTGCCTGCCCTAAACGCCGACCGCGGGGCTGGTCCGTTCGCACTGTATTGATTTTTAGGAAGGGGGGATGTTGGGAAAATCGGCCTCAACGCCATGCGCGGCAAGGTGTTGGGCGTCAAAATTTACCGACTCTGTCACAGACATAGGCAATACCGGCCTGCCTTTGCCGGTCTGACGGTCCGTGACGGTCTCAGTCATGCGCTTGCCATTTGTCATCAGTTGCCTAGTGCCTTCCGATGGTGCGATTGTTTGCGCGAACGGCGGAGGGTGCATGGAAACGAAGAAAGCAATGGGCCGGCAAGGATGGTGGTTTGCTGAGGTGGACGGCAAGGCCTTGGCCTGCGCACACAAATACTGGCTAAAGGGAAGGACTTATCACGATCCGTTCGAGCGCCATAAAGGCAAGGACAACCAATCCAGGATCGACGAGGCCGTGAATGCGATCAAAGACACGAAGAAGGTCGTTTTGACAAGCGACAAAGCCACAGTCGACCCAAACGGAATCGTTACAGCCTTTGAGCGAACGGGCTACATCGCGGTTTTCGAGGTCGCTGACATTTCATACTCAGTCGACGATGGGCTCAGATTCCGCTTGGCTGAGCGGCTTTGCCACTTGGAATAGCGGCTGTCAGCGTCGGCCGATTGGCAGCCGATGCCTGCCGGTTTTCGACGTGATGCTCTACAGGCTTGGTTGCGGTGGCATGCGGCCACAGGCAAGCGCCAGGACGTGCGGGGGCCTTCGACGGTCTAGGACAGCGGCCAGACAGAACGCGCGCTGGCGGGGCTAGGCAGCGTCCGGCGCTTCGCCAAATTTAGCCTTCAGCTTTGCGATCGCGTGGACGTCTTTCGTTTCCCATATGATTGTGCGCGTGTGGTCCGCCGTCGAATAGACGGACGACAGGTAATCGCGGACTTTCACGGTCTGAACTGCATCATCTGGCCGCGGATGTTCGGTAAAATTGAAGTCCGTCTTCTCCGATCACCCAGCCTTTTGGGGTGAGGTGGTATTCGGTCCATTCGTTGCTTGCCGACATTTTCAAAACTCCGGGGAAATGGAAAGTGAAGAGGCGCTAAGGCGAAAGGAAACCATCGCCCTGTGCGCCGTCATGCGCAAGCGGGCTTGCAAGTGCCATCGGGTTCAGGATTATATTCCTC
>NZ_JBFULQ010000911.1:0-1452 GCF_054049815.1 Mesorhizobium sp. P5_C1
CTGAGGAGAGCGGTCACCTTGGTCGCGTGCAATCTCGTCCCCGGATTGTCGCGACCAGATCAGATCAACGTCGAATGATGAGGCGAAAAGCCATCGTCGCCCTGAGAAGGACGGGCCTCGCTGGAGTTGCCTTGTCCTGCGTGGCGCTGTTTTTTGGCTACAATCTGCTCAGTGGTCTGAACACCATGACCATTTCGGAAAGGCCGTCGGTCGCCGTCGATCTGCAATTGGACGGTGTCAACGATCACGAAGCAATCGCCCTGCGTGACTTGCTGATGAGCGCGCTTTCAGACTTCAGTACGCTAAGGCTTTCAGCGCCCGACGCCTACACGTCAAGTACCGCCGAAGGCACCCCCGCTGCCTTGCCTCTTAGCCGTTATCGACTGATCCTGAAGTACAGTTCGGATTCGGTCCAGAAGTCGGTCTGGTGGCAGGTCGTCGACCAGCAGACAGGGGAAGCGATTCAATCCGAGAAAGAGCGCGTTCACGTCGATACCGCCTCGTCGGCCGACCCGGCCGAATTGCTGGTTTCCCGGCTGGCTGCACGCATCGCCTCGTTGGATGGCGCGATCAACACCGTCGAGGCTAACCGGGACCTGGAACATCCTACGCTGGGCAATGGTTGCGTTCTGCGGGCCAACCGCGCGTTGGGGATGCAGACGCCGCAAGTCTTGGAGCAAGCGAGGCAATGCCTCGAGCGGACGTTGCGGCAGCGCCCGTACGATGCCGATGCGCATGCGATGCTGGTCCCGATACTCCTGTCGATCGATCAGCCAGATGCGTCGACCGACCTGACTGCGGCCGCTCACGAACATGCCGATAGTGCAGTAGCGCTGGCCCCGGAATCCTCCCGCAGCTTCACCGCCAAGATGATGGCGGAGTTTCGGGCAGGCCACGTCGAAGCAGCGGTGTCCGCGGGGCGCAGGGCAATTACGCTCAACCCTTACAACACCAAGGTAGCAGCTACATTCGCCCGGATTCTCTACGCCACCGGCGAGCGAGACGAGGGGATAAGGCTTGCAAACGAGGCCCTGAAGGTCGACGGGTTGCCGCTACCGGACGCTGAGTGGACGCTGGCGTTCGACGCCTATCGCCAGGGACAACTGGGTGACGTGTTGCTCCGCCTGAAGCGCGAGGCCAACGGATGCTATCTCACCGACCTGTTGTTGACGGCAACGTTGGGACGCTTGGGGCGAGAGGGAGATGCATCCGCAATCATCTCCGACATACGCAGAGAGCGCCCCGATTTCGAGCAGAATTTCCATTCCGATATGTCTCGCCGTCACCTTGATCCGCAGTTGACCACGGAGCTTGCACAAGGCCTCCAACTCGCCGGCCTTCGCCTCCAGTAGGGCTTATGGCCGTCTAAAGCGCGCTGCGTTGAAACGGATTCCGGCGACGCGCCTTGCATGTCGTTGCCCCAAACCGGGCCGCTTTTGGGCGACATGCATT
>NZ_JBFULQ010000912.1:0-1451 GCF_054049815.1 Mesorhizobium sp. P5_C1
GTCGTAGTGCTCGCCCCAGATGTGAGCTGTTGAGGATGCGTCGATCAGTTGCACGGTGACCCGCACCCGGTTGCCGATCTTCCGCACGCTGCCTTCGACGACATACTGGACGCCAAGTCTCTTCGCCACCTCGGCCACGTCATTCGCCTTGCCACGGAACTGGAAGGATGAGTTCCGCGCAATGACCAGGAACTCCCTGAACTTGCCAAGCTCGGTGATGATGTCTTCGGTTATCCCGTCGCTGAAATAGCCCTGTTCCCGGTCGCCGCTCATGTTGTCGAAGGGAAGAACGGCGATGGATGCTCTGGCCGGTGCCGTAGCCTCTGCCACGGCCACAAAGGGCTTGGGACCAGCATATTTATAGCCGCGACCATGCACGGTTACGATCATCTCGGCGGGCAGCAGTTTTCGCAGCGCCGAAATGTGGACCTGCAGCGTGTTCTCCTCCACCACCACGCCGGGCCAGACAGCATCGAAGAGTTCGGTCTTGCCGATCACCTCGTCCGGCCTCTCCAGCAACGTGGCGAGGATGTCGAAGGATCGCGTCGACAGCTCCATCGGCCCCTTGGGACCCAGCAGCAGCCGTTCGGCGCGTTTCAGACGATAATTCCCAAACTCCAAGTCCATTTGCAAAAGAACCCGTCCCTCCAGGGCAACGATAACCCAAGACGGTCCTGAAGGCGAACTTCAGGGTAGTTCAGAACCTTTCAGGTCCGAGCCAAGGACCTGAGTGGGACACGGTGTCATTCTCACCGTCACTGGAGGACACCATGGCCGACATCTCCACCACCGTCCTGATTAACATCCGACGCCTTAAACTGCCTCGGCTAGGCTTTCCGAGGCTTGCAATCGGCGCAACTCTCAACGCGATATGCCGTGTGATGGGCGACGCTTTCAAAATGGCCTACCTGGACCMATACACCGGTCTTCGTCGCCAACCGCCGATCGTCCCGAACGAAGATCTTGAAGGCCGAGATCCCAGCTGGTGACCTGCAAGTCCTCGCCGAGTGGTACAGCGCAAGCTTCCAGTCAGCGCGGGATATCTGCTTTGGGTCATCCGCGACCGGGTCGAGCCAGCGGTAGTAAGTCCGCGCCTTATTTTCCAGGCAATATCTTGCCCGGGTTCATGATATCAAGCGGATCGAGCGCCTGCTTGATGGTGCGCATGATGTCGACGCCGTGGCCGAGTTCATGGCGCAGGAAGCCGATCTTGCCCTGGCCGATGCCGTGCTCGCCGGTGCAGGTGCCATCCATGGCGATCGCCCGCATGTTGAGCCGCGCGACGAACTTTTCCGAAAGCACGATCTCCTTGGGGTCGTCGACGTCCATCAGGACCAGCACGTGAAAATTACCGTCGCCGGCATGGCCGACGATCGGCGCGATCAGCCCCATCTCGGCGATATCGGCTTCGGTCTCGGTGACGCATTCGGCAAAGCGCGAGATCGGTACGC
>NZ_JBFULQ010000913.1:0-1448 GCF_054049815.1 Mesorhizobium sp. P5_C1
GAAATACGTCGACGGGCGCAAGACCGTGGACCTCAGTCCCAGGGGTGTGTCGGCTACGCAGGGCATCTGCGTGACGCGCGAGACGGCTGACAAATATGGCGTCAAGGACATTTCAGATCTGGCCGATCCCAAAAAAGCGGCCGTGTTCGATACCGACGGCGACGGCAAGGGCGAAATGTGGATTGGCGCGTTGGGCTGGTCGTCGACGAGCATCGAGAAGATCCGGGCCAAGAGCTACGGCTATGAAAAAACGATGACGCTCCTTCAGATGCCGGAAGACATGGCAATGGCCGCAGTCGATGCGGCCGCGGCAACGGGGCAACCGATGGCATTCTACTGCTACAGTCCGCACCATATGTTCAAGCTCCATGATATCGTCCAGTTGACCGAACCGAAATACGATCCGGCCAAGTGGCACATCGTGATGCCGAGCGACGACCCTGACTGGCTTACAAAATCTGAGGCGCCGGTGGCGTGGGACGCATCCCATTTCTACATCGGGTTTGCCTCATCGATGGCCAAGCGCCTGCCGAAAGTGGCGGCCTTCCTCTCTCATGTCGACTTCAGCTCAGACGAGGTCACCGAAATGAGCTACGCATTGCAGGTCGATCGGCAAGATCCCGCCAAGTACGCGCAGGCCTGGGTTGCAAAGCATCAAGACCGGCTTAGCGCCTGGTCGAAGTAGAGGCAGGGACGACCATGACCTTTTCGCTCGCAAACCGGTCCGTCACTTCGAAAAGCAATGATCGCAGATTGGCTGGCCGCTGCCTCGTTCTCGGCGCCGCGCTTGTCATGACCGCGATAGGCGCGACACTGGCGTATGCCGCTCAGACGCAGGTGTTCGATCCGCAGACACATAAGTGGGTCGACTACGACAAGAAGAAAGCGCGAAAATACTACGCAGCCCACAAGGAGGTGCCCGAGGCATTTCGCCCGCAGATGGTCCAATTCCGCACCGCTGAGGTGCCCGGTACGATCATCATCGATGGCAACAAGCATTTTCTCTATCTTGTGCAGCCGGGTCAGCAGGCCATGCGCTACGGCATCGGCGTCGGCCGGGAAGGCTTTGGATGGGCCGGTATCGTGCGCGTCGGCCGCATGGCGGAATGGCCGACCTGGACGCCCCCGGTCGAAATGGTCGCTCGGGATCCGAACGCGGTCAAATATGCGGCAGGCATGCCGGGAGGTCCCGACAATCCGCTCGGCGCCAGGGCACTCTATCTCTACGAGGGCGATCAGGACACGATCTACCGGATACACGGCACGCCGGAGCCCTGGACGATCGGGCTCGACGTGTCATCAGGGTGCATCCGGATGCGGAACGACGACATCACCGACTTGGCGTCCCGCGTCAAGGTCGGAGCCAAGGTCATCGTTCTGATGCAGGGGGCGGCCCTTTACAAGGGCGTTTGAAGCGGCATTCGGAGAGGGCCAAGCAATGTCGGAAA
>NZ_JBFULQ010000914.1:0-1447 GCF_054049815.1 Mesorhizobium sp. P5_C1
AATGTTGGCGCCGATCGGATTGGACCTTCTTGACTTGCAGGTCCGCCGCTTCCTGGGCCACCGTCGCCTTGCCGGTGGCCACAGCAACCTGGAAGTCGAACGGGTCGATGACGTAGAGCACGTCACCTTGGCGGACGAACTGGTTATCGGCCACCCTAAGTTCGACGATCTGGCCCGATACCTGAGGCGCGATGTTCGCGACCTGCACACGAACGGTGCCATTTCGCGTCCAAGGCGCCCGCACATAGTCCTGCCATGTGAGAACCGCGATCAGGCCAGCGAACAGCGCGATGGCGAGCGTGGAAAGGCGCTTGCCAACCGCAAGAAGAAGACGCCCGAAACCACCGCGCGTCGAGGCGATGGATGGCGCCGACGCCGAGGGCATCTGAGGCCGGCCAACTGGGCTGTCGCCTCCGACCCGGCTTACCGGCTTTGGTATTGGGGAGTCATGGGTCGCGTCGCCGACGGTGATCTGCTCTTCGAAGGGCGATTCGTCCAGCAATATCGTTTGATCCTGAGGCCGGGGAATCTCCATGACCTTCTCCCTAAAGAAGCATAGTAAGCAGCCCGAAAATCGCGACGAACAGACTAAGCTCGGCGATCGACGGATTGCTGAAATACCCCGAGAATCCAATAAGATGCAGGAGCGGGCGCAGCACTATGACGAGGACGAGCGCAATCGCTGCATAGGTGACTATGGGCGCTACCAGAACTCCGCCTATGACGAGCTCCCGAAACGTGTGCGTCATGGGTCGCCGCTCTCCATAGACCTGTCCGTGAAGGAAACACTCGCCAGGACGAGCGCTGCGCACGCCGCGGTGGCGACTGGATTGTGCCCGGATGCGGCGGCTTCACCCAAAGCCTTGGCCGAGCTTAACAATGCGGGCCCGTCCCGTTGGACAAGCGCCGCACGTGCTGCGTCGGCCACATTTGCCAGCGGGCCGGTTGCCAGCCGATCCAATCCGGCGCCACACAGTCGCAGCGCCGCCGCCCGGTCGAACCACAACATGGCTTCATCGAGAACCGGGCTATTCCGCGGAGATGCACCAGCCGCAGTCACGATCTCACCGATCCGCGAGGCATCGCGAAACGTGGCCTCTTCCCGTGCGAGGTGCCCAGCTCGGTCAAATCTCGGACTGCGTTGCTCGCGGCGAGCGTCTTCCAGCAGAAGGCGAAGCCGGTGATCGTTCGACACCGGAGGGATCAGAAGTTGAACTCCAAACAGCAAACTTGTCGCAAGACACGCGAAAAAGCAGACGAATAGAAAGGTCTGTGGATCGTAGGTCTGTGGGTTGCTTGGTGCGAAGAAAGCTATGACGAAGATCAGGGTCAACCGCCCAAGGGTCGACAGGATCGGATTTGGCAACGTTGTCAGCAGTKCGCAGCCGATGGTGAAAGGCGCCAGACCAATCGCCAGCAAAGGGAACCCGGTGACGCCGTCCAGAAC
>NZ_JBFULQ010000915.1:0-1446 GCF_054049815.1 Mesorhizobium sp. P5_C1
CGTAATGGCCTCGCCTCAAACGCTGCCCATCTCGCCGGATTGTTGATAGGCCGGGACAACTCGGGCGTCTCTGAATGATCTTGTTCACGCAAACACCATTGAGCCGGCAGATTCTCTGCCAGCCTATTGATCTCGCTCGGGAACAGGAAGGCTTTTGGCGAGTTCATATTCTCATCCGCTGGCGGCCGGCCGCTCCGCTTATAAAGCCCGCAAAAAGGAGAAAGTTATGAGTCTCGGCACCATCCTTATCATCATTCTGGTTCTCGCATTGCTTGGCGGCTTTAGCGGGCTCGGTGGCGGGCCGTTCTACGGCACGGGCTACTATGGCGGCGGTGGCCTCGGTCTTGTGCTGCTTATAATCATCATTCTGGTTGTACTCGGGCGCATCTAGTTGGCTGGTGCAGGTGGTTTGTTCTGCCTTTTTGCTCTTGGCCGGGTGATACGGTTCTGTAAGGCAAGGGTCGACGATGACGATCCGCCCGTCGGCGAGCAGGAAATACTCATAGGTTTCGCAAGCCGGGACGATCTTGACAATGCGCGCCGGCGAGCGATGCAGCCCGATCGGCGAAGGATGGCGCCGCCGCCGATGAAGCCGACGCCGTCGGCACGGCGAGCGGAAAGCGCAGCACATCCATGAGGCAAAGGAACCGGGATCCTTGCGGCCAAGTGCCGGCAAAATGTTTGCCTGGAGCATCGTGAGGGCGTCGGCCAGTCCGACCAGGATAGTCGTCGTGAAGCCCGCCGAATGGCCGTGCGCTTCGCGGTTCAATCCAAGCAACGCACTGGCAAGCACAGTCAAACCAATCGCGCCACGATATCTTGCCAGTCTGGCTTTCGAGGCGTTGCAGGCACCTTTGAATTGGAAAGTCGGTAATCGTGCAATCCAATTCTCGGCGCGCGTTAGGTTCCCCAAAGCCGCCGTCGGATCGCTCAACCACACTCGGATGGAATCGAGGCCGTCTAGCGGCGTGGGCGACTCAATGGGATGCGTACGACATTCTCGGATCCAGGCAGATCAAAAGGCCATGGCCAGTTGGCGTACAGAGGCCATCTCCACGATCAGTTCTTCGATGGAACGATCTGGCAAACCGGTCCTTCACCCGCTGCCTAACCCTGGTCGCAAGGTCATGAACCCGTAGCGGGACGAAAAGCGGGCTGTCGTCCAGCAGCTTGCTGATTTCGATGACGACATCGGCGTCAATGTCTTTCGGCAATTCCCGCATGGGCGTCACCTTGCTCGAAGCAATGGCCGTCATTCTTTTAATCCGACGGGCGTTCAGGCGTTGCGCCAGGCGTGGGGAGGAAGAGTAGCATGCCGCGCACGGATCGATAGCCGGATTCATAAGTCTGTCGACGTCGGTGTGTCACCAAAATAATGTTGGTAGTTACCGAGCGGGTCCATCACGCAATCAACAAGGCGCCTTGCCCGAGATCGCGGCTCCGGCG
>NZ_JBFULQ010000916.1:0-1443 GCF_054049815.1 Mesorhizobium sp. P5_C1
GTGCGAAGCTCTTTACGTCCCCGTCTTTCCCCCCGTTCCAGAATATCTGCCCGTTCCCAAGCACTAGAACTGCACACTGACCTTTGTGATACTCCTGCGCGATCGCGCATCGCTGATTGCCGCATTTCCGGATGGCTGCTTTGCGGTTCTCAGTCGGCGACCCAACCGAGGAGAATCCATGGAACTTGGCCCCTTGCCCCCAGACGACGGCAAGGGCACCGCCGGTCTTCGCGAATGAGGATGCTGTCCAGAAGCACTGCGCGATTGTCATCACCAAGATAAATGATAGCCTTGCAGACATAGACCCCTCCTTCGCCTCACATCAGTTGATCGTGCCGGTTCCAAACGCGTAGGCAATCCCAAACTGATAGCCGCTACGGCGTCTTTGTTGATAACGCGCGACCACATCTGGTGGAATTGCTGGTGATGGCCCGAGTGCTTTACCCGAACTTGCCGAGACCATGCTTCGCCCCGGTGTTCGCCGCCTGCGGCGATAGCTGCACCTTTCGGAACGCTGCGATGGTCGCTATGACTGCAGTTCACACAGAGACCTATATAGAAAACAACCCCGTGGCCGGGCACTGCCCGCCGTGCACCCTCAGCAAAGAGTCTGCGGCTACGAAACACCGCTGCCGGTCGGTGTAGGGATCGATCAGCTATTAGGCCTAAACATCGGTTCGACCCCATTTTCCACCCTGTCCGATCCCCACGACTCTGACGGTCTGTTTGCGTCGCTGATGACTGCTTCCTTCCATTCGGAAGAAAATATCGCACCATTAAAGCTCGAGATCAAACAAACCTTGGGTCTCCGTTGCTTCGGTCCGACACGCTACCGTCAGGCTGCGCGGATGGCGCAACCAGTCGACACGTCGATCRGCCATCCTCGCACCGGCTTGAAGGTCCGCCATTGAAGATCCGAGGCCCAAAGCTGCCAGTTCCGCCTTTGGCCAAAGGTCACGTTGGGTCGGCCCCCGTCAATGCCGGAGCGGGTGCCACCGTCGGCGAGGCGGTGTGGTCCTGCCCCGACATCATCCCGCCTATCGGGATGAAAAGACGACAACGGACACAACCCTTTCGGATGGGTGTCGTCCTGTGACCAAGACCGTCGTTTATGCCCGCGTCTCAACTGCCGACCAGACGCTTAAGCATCAACGCAGGCAGGCCGAGCTAGCAGGTTTCAAGATTGATCAAGAGATTGCCGACCACGGTGTGTCCGGCATCTCGACCAAGCTGGCGGAGCGACCTCAAGGAAAGCGGCTGTTCGACATCCTCCGCCCTGGTGACACGCTGGTGGTGCGCTGGGTCGACCGGCTGGGCCGCGACTATCGGGACGACGTGTCGGATAGCATCCGGCTTTTCATGCGTGAGGGTTCGCCGCCGTACCGATGAACGAGCAGCGAGTTTGAGGATCATCGTAGGATTTCACTGACCGACGGCATATGA
>NZ_JBFULQ010000917.1:0-1443 GCF_054049815.1 Mesorhizobium sp. P5_C1
ATCTGACATCGGGTACTCTCTCTGACTCTCTAATTCACGTCTATCGCCAACCTACATCGTGGAAACCATTAGGCAATCCACGGCCTGCCTCTTAGGTCGCGTTTGTTCATGGAATTCTTCGGCGACGATGTTCAGCACCGGCAAGCGCCGGCCAGAAGTTCAAAGGCTCCAGCGATGGTTTGGCGCCTTTGAACAGCCATGGGGCTGCTTCGGGCTTCCGGGCTGAAGTGAGGTTTTGCGCACACACGCCACATGGAGCCGCCTTCGCCGGTTTCGTACAGATCCATCTATCCGCTGCGTGGGCCTGCGATCGTCAATCGGGAAGATACGCAGTGGGTGGAACTCCGACACGAATTTRCSTSGCGGCGWGTYCGGGGCATCCGAGCGCTGCGGAAATCGCTTGTCAGTCAAARCGGAGCGCGAGAACGGACAGGCAGCATCGACCGTTGCTCAAMCGGGCCGACTAGGCGTAGGAAGAGTGAACAAGTCCTCCATAGAGCTGGCACTCATGCCCARRGCAATCCTTCATATCGGCCTCGCCAAGACTGGAACCACGTTCCTGCAGAACTGGCTCCGATACAACAGTGTTGTCCTGCAAYCGGCCGGCTTCTACGTCGCTCCTGACATGGCCTCSCATCAAGTCGCCGCAAGCCTGGTCCAGGACGTGTCGCGGCGCGCCTTGGACGAYATCAGGGGTCTCGCCAACCTTCCTGACGAGAAGGAGACGCTGTTCTCGTCCGACCCCGATCTGGTGTCGATCATATCGTCAGAATWYTTTYATATCTGCRAKCCGCTGCAYGTGGCKGAATATTTCAGGCARGARRATGTGGACRTCGTCATGRTCGTYTGYGTCCTGAGGCGGCAGGACATCYTGKCAGCTAGCGGCTAYGCGCAGGACRTCAARTCGCTCGGGCGCAGCGATATTGTAGACGGCGCCGRATATCWTCCCCAKCTYGACTGGAATTGCCTCTRCGAGAGYTGGACCGGSGCATTTCCCGATGCCGCCATGCGGATGATCAACTATAGCCCGCGTTCGCTGCTGAGCGCGTTCAAGRYGCGGCTGGGTATTKGCATCGAAACGATCGATCAGGTGCAGGAAATTCATGCCAACCGGAGCCTKAACGCCGAAATGACCGAGGTTGCGCGAATGCTCAACGAGCGRGGTCTGCCRCCGATGTCAGAAGCGCTTTTGGCTCTTCAACRACACCTGCCAGGGCCGCCGTTCGGGTTGCCGGCGYATGTCGTRARRCAGTTTGARGACGCCTATCTCGWTTSCAATCGCRSGCTGGCCGACCGGCTGCGGGATYCTGAATTTGAGGAAATGTCACGGCCCGGATGGCAKACGGRCGGMGTSTGCATGGCCGGACAGATCGACGACGCCAGATWCGCCGAAATCATCAAACTGGCAGARCGGSAAGGCGCCGGCTTTGGGCATCTCGAGAC
>NZ_JBFULQ010000918.1:0-1436 GCF_054049815.1 Mesorhizobium sp. P5_C1
CTACAAGGGCGGGCGTAATTTCGGCCACCTCGCCTATGAGGTCGACGACATCTACGCCACCTGCCAGCATCTGATGGACAATGGCGTCACCATCAACCGGCCACCGCGCGATGGCAACATGGCCTTCATCAGGTCGCCGGACGGCATTTCGATCGAGCTCCTGCAAAAAGGCCCGGCCAAGGCCAAGGCCGAGCCTTGGGCTTCAATGGCGAACACCGGCAGCTGGTAGGCCTCGATCCGGGCGAAAGATCGCCCGGCAGCCTTTGGCGTTTTGCGCGACGGCACCTATCTACCCGGCTGTCGCGCCAGCCTGGCAAGCCTGGCGCCATGTCAAGCAATGGGCGCCTGCCCTCCCGGAGAGTTCACTGATGCCGACCAGCCATGCCGATGTCGCCACCGAACATGCCAGCCGCTATTTGCAGCAGCTGTGCAAGCACTGGGCGCACAAATTCCCCGTCGAGTTCGATCCGCACCATGGCACGATCGATCTCTCGCTCGGTCGCACGGTGATGGATGCCGATGCGAGCGCGCTGCATATCACGGTGTCAACCGAGGAAAACGGATCACTAGAGCGCCTGGAAAGCGTCGTCGCCGATCACATCAAGCGCTTTGCTTTTCGCGAAGAACTGACCTTCGACTGGAAGCCCGCCACGGCAGCGTAACCGGCCTAAGCTCCGCCTGCCTGACCGGCCATCGCCAGCAACGCCAACACCGAGCGCCAGTTGCGCGCCGTGCCCGGCACTTTCAGCGTACGCGGGATCAGCCCGGCAAAAACCGATTTGCCGAGCCCGTCCGGCGCGTGCAGGTAAAGCACGTCGCCCTTGATCTCGAACCGTTCGGGACCGGTGCACTTTTCGGCCAGCCGCGCCACTTCATCGCCGGTCGGCTCGCGCTCCAGCACATAGGCGTGGAGCTTCGTGTGGTCCGCGGCCACTTCCGGATAGGGATTTTCGCTCACCAGCCGCTCGAACCAGCCGAGATCGCGCACCATGATGCGCGAATGGAATCCCCACTTCTTCTCGAAGGCTGCTTCGATCTGTTTCGTCAGCGTCGCCGCGTCACCCGCCTTTGCCCGAAAAACGGCATTGCCGCTCTGCACATAGGTGGCGACATCGGAAAATCCGAGGTCCTCGAAGAACGACCGCAGCTCCGCCATCTTGACGATGCGGTTGCCGCCGACATTGATGCCGGAAAACAGCGCAACGAAGCTTTTTCCCTGATCAGTCATCTGATCATCGATCACTCATATGATGAACCCGGCCAGCGTCTCGTTGTCGGTGATATCCTGGTACTGGACGCCTTCGGCCTCGAAATTCGCCTTGAGCAGGTCGAAATTGCGGCGATCCTTGGTTTCGATGCCGATCAGCACCGAACCGAAATTGCGGGCCGATTTCTTCAGATATTCGAAGCGGGCGATGTCGTCGTCGGGCCCAAGC
>NZ_JBFULQ010000919.1:0-1433 GCF_054049815.1 Mesorhizobium sp. P5_C1
CAAGGAGGCTTCGATGCATAAAAGAATGCTGATCCAGGCGGCGACTGCCCTTGTCGCACTGCAGTTCCTTGCCGTTCCGGTGTACGCCGCCGGCAGTAGCGGCGGCAGCGACCAGACCGTGACCCAGTGCAAGAAGGGCCAGGTCTGGGACAAGAAGAAGAAAAAGTGCGTCGCACCCCAGGAAGGCATGCTGGATGACGACAGCATCTATGATGCCGGGCATTCGCTGGCGCTGGCCGGGCGCTATGACGAGGCGATCGCCGTGCTCAGCCTCGCTGCCAACAAGCAGGATCCGCGCATCCTCAATTATCTCGGCTATTCGCACCG
The DNA here is from genome assembly GCF_054049815.1 of Mesorhizobium sp. P5_C1. Lineage (NCBI taxonomy): Bacteria > Pseudomonadati > Pseudomonadota > Alphaproteobacteria > Hyphomicrobiales > Phyllobacteriaceae > Mesorhizobium > Mesorhizobium sp. P5_C1. The sequence continues at coordinate 328 of NZ_JBFULQ010000919.1, forward strand.
CCATTCCGGCCGCGTCACCGTCGGCCTCGGCTATTATGAGGAAGCGCTGCGCATCGACCCCAACTACACGCTGGTGCGCGAATATCTCGGCGAAGCGCATCTGCAGATCGGCGATCTGGCCGGTGCCCAGCAGCAGTTGATGGAAATCGAGAAGCGGACCGGCAAGGGTTCGCGCGAATACGGTATGCTGTCCGAGCAGATCGACCATTTCATGCGGAGCTGATTTCGGCGCCCAATATTTCTCAATCCGGCCGCGAGCGATCGCGGCCGGATTTTTTGTTGCCGGCCATCGCCGGTTCGCATCTGCCGCGACAGCATTTGCGAAAGCAGCGACGGCATTTGTGAAAGCCGGAGAACATTTTCGCAAAACCGATTTTTGGGCGTGAAAAACCCGCGAAGATTGCTATATTCAGGGAAATTGCGGTGAAACGGTTCCGTTAGCCCGAGGCTCTCGGACCGTTTTCTTTTTGTACCCATCGACAAGGCTTTCCCCGAAACGCGGGGGTGGCAGCAGGAAAGGTCAGGCATCATGAACAAGGTCCCGATGACAGGCGAGGGGTTCGCGTCATTGAAGGAAGAGCTGCGCTGGCGTCAGCAGGAAGAGCGGCCGCGCATCATCGAGGCGATCTCCGAGGCGCGCTCGCACGGCGACCTTTCCGAAAATGCCGAATACCATGCCGCAAAAGAGGCGCAGAGCCTCAATGAGGGCCGGGTCAACGAGCTTGAGGATTATATCGCGCGCGCCGAAGTGATCGATGTCAGCAAGCTCAGCGGCGACAAGGTCAAGTTCGGCGCCACCGTGGTGCTGGTCGACGAGGACACCGAGGAAAAGAAGACCTACCGGATCGTCGGCGACCAGGAAGCCGACGTGAAGTCTGGCCGCATCTCGATCTCCTCGCCGATCGCGCGCGCGCTCATCGGCAAGGAAGTCGGCGACGCCATCGAGGTCAACGCGCCAGGCGGCGCAAGGGGTTACGAGATCGTCCAGGTGCAGTTTATCTAGGGGTCCGAAGCGAGGGCCTTTGTATCAATCCCAAACGCCCCGCTGCCCCTCATCTGGCCGCCGCCATCTTCTCCCCGTGAACGGGGAGAAGGACGCCTTCATC
>NZ_JBFULQ010000920.1:0-1431 GCF_054049815.1 Mesorhizobium sp. P5_C1
CCCCAGGGGCACTGCGATCATCGCCGTCAATGTGCCGAGGATCAGGCTCGTCCTGAGTGCGGCCATCCATGGCGCCGAACCGAAGAAATTCTCGTACCAGCGCAACGAGTATGCGCGCGGTGGGAACTCCAGAAGATTGGACGCCGAAAAGGAAAGCGGAACGACGACCAGCGTCGGCAGCATCAGGAACGCCATTACGAGCGCGCAAAAGCTCCACAGGAGGATGCGGGCCAGCCTGTTGTCCGGATAGGCTTCARGCATGGGCTGTGCCCACTCTGCGTCCGGCAATCAGCCGCCGCGCAGCCAGGAACATCACCCCCACCAACGCCATAAGAACGAGGAGCAGAATGCCCAGGACGCTCGCCGAGCCCCAATCCTGGAAGGTCGACAGCGTGCGCTCGATCCGGGTGGAAAGAGGATTTACCTTGCCGCCGCCAAGCACAGCCGGCGTGATGAAAAACCCTATGGTGTAAATGAAGACGATGATCGAACCCGAGAAGATGCCGCCGGCCGAAAGCGGCAGAATGACGGTGCGGATCGTTTGCCCGAGCGTGGCGCCCATGCTCGCCGATGCGCGGACAAGGTTTGCGTCGATATCGCGCATCGCGGCATAGACGGGCAGCAGGAAGAGCGGCAGCATGTAGTGAACCATGCCGATGAGCGTTCCCGTGAAGTTGTAGACCAGCGGCAATGGCTCGGCTGTCAGGCCTGAGCTGGTCAAAGCCGCGTTGATCAGGCCATCGCGCCGCAAGAGCACGAGCCAGCCATAGGTGCGCACCAGAATGGAGGTCCACAACGGCAGCATGACGAAGGCCATCAGCAAATTGGCCACCCTCGGTCTGGCGCTGGCCAGGGCGAGCCCCAGGGGGGTGCCGAGAAGAATGCAGATCGCCAGCGTGCCGAGGGACAGGTCAAGGGTCGTGACGAGCGCCGACCATGTCAGTCCGCTCGACAGCACCTTCTCGTAATTGCCGACGGTGTATTCACCTCCTGTGGTCAGGAAGGATTGCCGGATGATCCAAACGATGGGCAGTATCGCCGCCAGTCCGACGATGAAAAGCGCAGGCAGTGACAGCGAGAGGAAGAACCGCCGCTCGCGTCGAGCGTCTGCCGCGAGTACAGGATCGGCAAGGACGGTCACGCTGCCGCTCCCGGTATCGCGTGAACTTTCGCTGCTGGTGCATAGGCGGTCACCCGCTGACCGGTGGCAAGTTCGGCGCAGCCACTGGCCAGCGCCGCCGGAATGCAGACAAGGATCTCCTGCCCGCCGTCAAGCGCCAGCGTCAAAAGCCAGTTCTCGCCGCGAAACGCCTTGGCGCGCAGCGTTCCCTCAAGCGCCACCCCGTCTTGCCCGACGAGCTTCGCATCAAGATGGAAGCTTTCCGCGCGGATCATCAGAGCTTCGCGTGATGAATCGGCGCCGTCTATTCT
>NZ_JBFULQ010000921.1:0-1429 GCF_054049815.1 Mesorhizobium sp. P5_C1
GCACAGGCACGATGGCTGATCAAGGAAAATTGCGATTGCCTGCAAGGTAATCTCCTGGGGCGACCGCTCGGAGCCGAGGCAACCAGCGATTTCATCAGGCGGTCCCCGCCGAAGGTGGTACGGGAGATGGAGAATTCAAATCGGGCGCTCTAGCGCCTTGCACCCTTTGTAAGTGGACAGTTGTGGAAACGATCGACGCAGACGCCACGCAATTCTTCGAGGCAGTGCGGGACTGACTGATTACGAGGCGGTCAAATTTCCGCCTCGGAGGCCATAGCCCACCAGGGCTCAAATACTGATGGAATAAGTGAGGATGCCGATGGGATCTGTTCAACATGACCTGGCTGGCGAGCAGACTTTTGAGCCCATGATCCAGATCGACATGGAAATCAAAGCCTTTGTCTCCGCTTGGAGACACTGCGATTATGTCTCGACATACATGGCCCGGATGATCAGTCAAAATAGATCAGACTCGGTCCGGCATTCAAATCTCTTTTCCTCGGCCTTCAACGAGCTGCTGGAAATTGCCTTTCGCACGCGCCATACCGACGGCGAGTTGGCATGCAGGGTGTCTCGCCATGGCGCCACGGACAGGATCGAGCTGACATTCCCATGCGTGCCAGGGGAGCGCCAATTCTACGAAGAAGCCATGTCGCAAGTCGCGGGATTCGAGGCCAGGGAGCGATACCTCAACTCGGTGTCTGGCGATATCGCGCCAAGCCGGGAGGTCGTACTTCTGGAACTGGCTGTCGACTACAACGCCACACTCAGGGTCGAGGAAGCCGATGGTGATGCAATCAGGCTTGTCGTGGATCTTCCGCTCGAAGGCCTGCACAATTGAGCCCTTACGACCTTCCCCCACGCTTCAAGGCGCAATACGACGCGAACAATCAGGAGTTCTCCATATCGGGCGTGGTCCGGCCTCAGGCGGTCGATGAGCTTGGGCCCAGCATCGCGTTGCTTCGCGATGCGATCAGTCGTGTGCGGGGCGTTCTCTACGTCAATGTCAGACGCCTGACGCAGATGAACAACGCCGCGTTTCACGCCWTTTCGCAGATCCTCCTTGACGCCTGTCGGGCTCGACCCGATCTCAAATTCGTCGTCATCACGTCAAGCGTGGTCGGTTGGACCTCGCGAAAATTCGGTCGCTTGAGCGGGATCGAACCGAACATCACGGTCGAGGAGTATGACAGCAAATTCTATCCTGGGCAGGGCTTCCTCGAGGAAGGCGGGTTCGTTCCGATCCTGCGCACACAAACAAAGATGACCTGGCGCCACGAGCGCGCAATCTTGCCGCGACACGGCATGAGGCCCGGGATCGTCATGGCCGACATCTGTTGCGGGATCGGTGATTTCGCCTTGCTGGTGCAGAAGGAGTTCCAGCCATCGCGGATCGTCGCCCTCGACCACTCCATGTCAAGCCTCAGCT
>NZ_JBFULQ010000922.1:0-1428 GCF_054049815.1 Mesorhizobium sp. P5_C1
GGATTTCTGCCCCCAATGCGAAACGCGCATGTCCGCCGCCTGCCGGCGTTCGAAAACGGCCGGCTCTCCATTTCGCAGTCTCCGCCGGCCCTGCTGGTCAAACTCCTTGCGAAGTGCCTGTCCAACACGCCGACGAACCCCGCGGGTCCCTCAAAACTGATTTTTTTCCGATTCCCTCACTCGAGGGAAGTTCACACTATCTAGCGTCGAACCTGCCTGCAAACACTAAATATAGTGTTAACAGACAATTTATTCCAGTCCGACAATTCTCCCTATTGTCCCCAACCGCCCCACAACCCCAACGCTTCCGCCGGCCTCGTAAACGGGCGGAAATGCGGGCAAAAACGCACATAATCCGGGAAAAAGACCGGGCTCAGAACTTTCCGGTCGCACTCTCAACAGGAGCGCATGGCCTATAAAAGGCGACTCGTTTTGCGCCGTCAAGGATTCGTTTGCGTAGCTTTTGTGACCCCAACATCTTGTGTGTCACATATGTGGATAACGGGGATAGAATTGCCGCGCGGCGATCTCTTCGCCACTGTATCACGAGGGATCAGCCGTAATGCATTTTCGGCTTTGGCTCGGTGCCGGTGAACTGCACCCCGACGCGGTCCTTGCGGCGCCAGCGAACCTCGCACCGATAGGCGATGCCGTCGAGCGGCACGTAGAGAAGGAAGCGATCGGGAACCCGAGCCTCGAGGGGTATCTTCAGTTCGGCACCGCTGTCGTGCTGATTGCGCAGCGTGCAGCCGACCTCCGAGTTCTGAATCCCGGTGATGATCGTTCCGCCCTTGAGCACGCGCGGACGATGGTCGCGCTTGGGCTCGCCGGAATCTTCCGGCAGTGGGTCTACAGGGTTCACCATCGATAACACGCCAGACCGAGCGATTCTTATGCGTGAATGATTAGCAGACCATTCACGGCCCCGCATCGAAAACCGTGCGGGCGTACTTGGTGTGGAGCGGACTCCTGGAACCGGAGATCGCGGCCGATCAGGGAAATCTATGCGGATCGGCGCAGAAATAGGCGATGATCTGGCAAAGGTCGGGTTCGTTGATCATGCGTACCGCGTCCTTGGAACTGACCCATTTGCGGGTGCGCGAATTTTTTTCCTTCCAACGATCCGCGATCTTGTCGACGTGCAACGGAAACACCAGGACTTCGCACGGCACTTCCTCGCCGGAAGCCAACACCTTGGCGTAGAAATAACGACCGGCCTCAAGGTGCGACACCGTTCCGCGCAGTCCGGCCTCCTCGCCGGCCTCGCGCGCGGCAGCCTCGCAGAGCGGCTCCCTGGCCTCCGGCCAACCCTTGGGCAACACCCAGCGGCCGGTATCGCGGCTGGTGATCAGCAGGACCTCGACGCCATTACCGGTATCCCGCCAGGGTAGGGCAGCAACCTGCAGACGACACGGCGCCGTGCCGAAG
>NZ_JBFULQ010000923.1:0-1423 GCF_054049815.1 Mesorhizobium sp. P5_C1
GGCTTGGTCTGAGTCGTACTCAGGTTCGGAAGGAATGCGCGAAGTGGCCTTGGCAGGTCTAATCCTCGACCTTCCGCCGTTTCGTGGTCGGATCAGCGAAGCAGGATTTCGTCGACTGCCAGGGCGACGAGAGCCGCACCAGCGAACCCTCAATGGTGCGCGTGATCCATCGAACAGGCGTATGCAGGGGCGTCTGAATGTCCGCTTCTTACACTCCAAGCCTCGCAGCAGCCAGTCCGCTTCCGGCCTGCCCGGCGAGCGCCTTGATTGAGTTTTAACCTAGCAGAGCGGGTTGTAGTCCTTGCCGGCATGCGAGTCCCTTTGGCGGGGTTCCTCGAACGCGCGGAAAACCAATAATCGTCGCTAGCGGAACCTTCGCACGGTTGAGCTCTTCTCCTTTTGAAAGGTGGAGGTACCAAAATGGCAAATCTSGGAAGACTGGCKATCGCRATGCTTGGCGTTCTGGCCTACCAAAATCGCGACAARATCGGCGAYTTGATCCGCGGCGCAGGAAATCGCGATCCCAACAATCCGCAGGGCGGGCTCCTGGATCAGCTGTCTAAGGGTGTGTCCGGAACGGCGCTTGGAGACGTCCTGGACCGTTTTAGAAATGCAGGAGTGGGATCGAAGGTAGATTCGTGGGTTGGTACCGGAGCCAACGAGCCGATTGAACCGAAAGATGTGGAGACGGCAATAGACGAGGACACCCTCACTTCCCTTTCGATGCAGACCGGTCTGTCGCGCGATGAGTTGATTGCCAGGATCACGAAAGATTTGCCCGAAGCAGTCGACAAGCTGACGCCAGAAGGGGTACTGCCCGTAGCAAATCCGACCCAGATCGATGAGCCTTCACTCCTCGATCCGGTACCAACGCCCACCCCCGGCCGGACGACCTAACGCGAAGGCGCTGCGGGAACTGGAATCCAAGCGCCTTCTGATTTCCTCAGGTGTCGCACCCTGGTTGAACAGTGCGAGGATACGCTCGGCCAAACGGTCGCGTGCCTCTTGATCTCCAGAGATACCCATATCCTTGGCGTATTCCGCTAAGAGATCGGCGAGCGCGGCCAGTTGTTCGGGGTCGGCAACGCCCCAGAGAGTCCCCATGTACGCAATCCCTTATCGAGTAGGGCGAAAGCGTGATCGACTCTCCCAAGCGCCCGTTGCCTTGCAATATCGAGCGCCAAAGGAAGTGTACGCTTCCGGACAGGATTAGCGAGTCATTCCGGCGAAGGAACCATTGCCTCTGCCCTGTCGTTGGGTCGTCAAGGGACACGATGATGACTGACGAACAGGGCAAAGCGCCTAGCAAGCCGGACGATATTGTCGTGCGGCGTCTGGTCGATGAAACCGGCATCACGGAAACGCAAGCGCGCGAGCTAATCGTATTATTGGGTGTCCATAGCTGGGCCTCGCTATTGCGGGA
>NZ_JBFULQ010000924.1:0-1423 GCF_054049815.1 Mesorhizobium sp. P5_C1
CAGTTGGTCAGCGCCACACACGAGAATTCAGAGAACGCCATGATCGAGAACCCAGCGAATTCCAGGCTCACTTTTCCCACCGATGCGGATTACCGCAATCGCATTGAACGGGCCCAAGCTTCGATGAAGCGTAACGGGATCGACGTTCTCGCCATTTCAGGCTTCGACTACCTTCGCTTCTTCACCGGATTGAATGGGCTCCCCGTCGGCAGGCCGATTTGGTTTGTCCTGTTGCAGGACGGCGCGCCGGCCTTTGTCTCTCCTCGCAGCGAGGCCAAGGAGATAAGGGCGAGATGCAACACCCCCGTGGCTATCGAATGGGTCGAATGGGAAGAGCCAGTGCCGGCGCCCATGACGCACCATGCCGCGCTCGCGAAGTATGTAGGAGACATCGCACCGACAGCCCGCACAATTGGCGTCGACTTCAATTCCACATGGGCTCTAAACATTGAGTTGGTCGAGCAAGCACTTGGCGCCGAGCGCGTCAAGGACGCCACCGTGATGTTGCGCGAGTTGCTTGCTCGCAAGGATGCAGTAGCGATCGACGTCATTCGACGCAGCACCGACATCGTTGCTCACCAGTTCGCGGCCTGCCGTGAGCTTGTCGCCCCCGGCGTTCCCGAATGGAAAGTAGCGCTTGCTTCTCTGACAGCCGGGACGGAGCGGGCTGCACAATGGTGGAACGGCAACGAAGAGCAGTCACCGTTTGTTCAGGGAATGCAAATGATGGGGGCCGGCCGCGAGCGCACTGCGCGCTGCCATTCTGCTGGCGGCGGTCGCAAAATGCGAGAGGGCGAAATCTTGCAGGTCTGTTTTTGCGGGCCGTCCTTCTTCGGGCACGCAATTGGTTACGACCGGCCATTTCACATTGGGTCGAAACCATTGCCTGCGGACCTGCGCAAAGTCGTGGATGTCGCGCGTGAGRCTCAGGACGCGGCATTGGCAAAAGTACGCCCTGGCGCGTTGGCGGGAGAGGTCCATGCCGCGGCCGTGGCGGTGATCGAACGCCAGGGCTGGAAGAGTCCCTTCCTGCACCGCACCGGTCGCGGGATCGGTTACTCCGATTGGGACGGGATCGAGCTCAAGGCCAATTCTCCGACCGTGCTTGAGCCGGGCATGGTGCTTACCGTCGAGCCGGCCCCCTATGTCGACGGCATTGGTGGCGCCCGCTTCGGCGATACCGTGCTCGTGACCGAAAAMGGATACGAGGTGCTCACCCCGTTCGACCTCGGCAGGGATATCTAATGGCAGGCCAGCCACTCCCCGCCGTTTCCTTTCAAGGCGTCACCCGACGCTATGGCAGCGTGTGCGCGGTGAGCGACGTTACCCTCGACATCTCATCGGGGGAGTTCTTCGCGCTGCTCGGCTCGAGCGGTTCCGGCAAGACGACGCTCCTCATGCTCCTGGCGGGGTTCGACACGCC
>NZ_JBFULQ010000925.1:0-1423 GCF_054049815.1 Mesorhizobium sp. P5_C1
GTGCTGGACGTCCATTCTCGCACCCGATTTTGCGGAACGTCTCGCCGCGTTTGGCGGGCGGCTTGCTCGTCGGTACCCGTGGGTAAAGACTTTCACGCCGATCAACGAACCGATGGCAACCGCCCGCCTAAGCGGTCTTTATGGGTTTTGGCATCCGCACCGCGCGGACGAGCCAAGTTGCCTGCGGCTTCTTGTCGCCCAGTGCCTTGCGATAGCCATGACAATGTCGGCTATCCGCAAGGTCATTCCCGATGCCCGCCTTCTGCAGACCGAGGATTTCGGAAAGATTTTTGCGACGCCAAAGCTGACATACCAGGCTGAATACGAGAATGGCCGGCGATGGTTATCGCTGGATCTGCTTTGTGGGCATGTCGGTCAGAGCCATCCGTTCCATGAACGCCTCCTCGACGCTGGTGTCGATGCAGCCCACTTGGCAGAGTTGGAGGGCGCGCCCTGCCCTCCGGACCTCATCGGCGTTGATTACTACCTCACCAGCGATCGATTCCTCGATCATCGGGTCGAAAGGCACCCTCAAGAACCGGTCGGCGGCAACGGCATCGATCCCTATGTCGACTTCGCCGCTGTCCGCGCCGACGCGCCAGCCTGCGAACTCGGATTTGCCTCGCGCCTGCGCGAGGTGTGGCGCCGCTACTCTCTACCGGTGGCAATTGGAGAAGTGCACAACGCCTGCACCCGTGAGGAACAGCTGCGGTGGTTCATGGAGGGATGGGAGGCTGCAGGCGAATGCGCGGTTGAGGGCATTGACGTACGTGCCGTCACTGCTTGGTCAATGTTCGGCGCCGTAGACTGGAATTCCATGATGATGCGCGAGGATGGATACTATGAGTGCGGGGTGTTTGATGTGAGGGCAGACCTTCCGCGCAGAACAATTATGGCCGATGCCATTTCGGCCTTGGTAAATAAGCAATCGTTCGGCCATCCCGTGCTTGCGCAGACGGGCTGGTGGCGTGCGCCGCGCAAGAGGTTGGGAAAATCGCCTACGATCCAGCTCCGAGGATTTGACCGGCGGCTATCGATCCTGGGGGAGTGTTGCAGTCGCCGTCGACTTCCAGCCCGGGCTGCACCCCAGCAGACAGGATCGCCGGATGAGTGGGTTCAACTAAGCATAGGGTACACCGGAGGCGGCTCACTAGCTGTCTTGTATGCCAACTATTGCCAGGGCACGACCTTCTCGCTCGCGGTGTCTGATAGTGTGGACTGGGTTGCCGCCTGCAACGCATTCCTCGATCTGGTGATCGACGGCCTTAGCGGGTCCTATGAGCTGGTTTCCGCACATCGCGACAACCAGTATCGGGTCGCCGAATGCCCGGCCCCAAATACCGCTGCCATGGCACGTCAGCGCTGATGCAGGATAATCTCGCCGGCCGGTCCTATTGACCTCTAGAAGGTCTTCCTCGAGCGG
>NZ_JBFULQ010000926.1:0-1419 GCF_054049815.1 Mesorhizobium sp. P5_C1
GATATTCAGCGTTCGCGCGCCCGGCGTGCCGAGGCTGGACCGGGGCCGCGCATATAGTGAAGTTCTGGCCGGTAGCGCGGTGYGACGAATTCGCGAAAGGCTGATGCCAACCGAGTGATCAAGGCCAAACGTGCCATGACCCAATCTAGATAAGACGCCGCCGCAGGAGGCTGTTGGTTTCCGAATTTTGGCTGTGCTATCCACATGACGGCAAAGTCCGTGACGTTGAAGCCGACGCCGATACGGTCTCACGTGATGGACCGCTTGAACAAAAGACCGAATCGGATTGGATCGCCGTCAGAAATTCCCATGACATCTCGGACGACAAGAGGGCTACCGCCAGGGCCGTGACCAGGAACACTGCGGGAAGGCCGAACAGAAGCTTGCGCGACATCATTGTCCCAACCTCACACGCCGGTGTCGATGTGGAACAGCGTCTTGCGCCCGGCATGTCTGAAACTGTCGGAGCAAGAACCGTGCCACGCCTGCGCCCACGCGCGATTCCGGCCGGACCAATCCTGGCCCGCGGCCTCCCAAGCTGACGCACGCAGATGTCCCGTAATGGGTCACTTGCGCTTGGCACCAGATTTGCAGTGTCAGCAATGCCGGGTGTTGGGGCCGGCATTGGGGTGGGTGGGGGCCTCGCCGCTTCGCAAATGGAGCGGCGAGGCTTTTCATTCAGCCATCAGCCTTCATGCGGCTCGACAGCCGATCGGGGTGACGAGAGGCCGCCGAGCCTAACCGGCTTGGGGCTTCTTGTTGGGGCAAGCCGGCTGAAGCCAACCCTAATATTAGCTACCCTGCAACAGAAGCCTGTTCGGACGTTTTCCCCTGCTATTGGCCACTGTGCTGCAAGTCCACAAAGTCGATGTCCAGGCGCTGATCGACAGGCTCGGCCCGGATCGCGAGTCGATGCATTGGGAAACTGGTGCGGGACGTGTTTGACGATATCGGAGAGTGGCCCGGACCCTGCATTTTTGCCGTTTGGATCATACCGACTTTGCGGTGGGACACGACCCGGGGCGGGGCGGCCCAGCGGCCTGGTTGCTAGTTGTGACCGGCAGCTAGGCGGCTGGGCCTGACCGGCGGGGCGGGTTGGGGCGGCGCCGGCTGGCGACGATATATATGCTACTGCTAATATAAGGGGAACACACCCATATGAACGAAGGAAGTAGCAAAAGGTGGAGCACAAACCGGCCGCAACCCAGATGGTAAGCGTTTTCGAGAAGCCGCCTCGGCGGACCGTGCTCGACCACCAGAGTCAGGGCCAAAGCGAGGGCGGCAAGGGAGCTCGGCGACAAGGTGATGATCGCGGAGATCGCGCCGAAGGTGATGCGCTGACGGGATTGGATTTTTGCCGGGGCGGCCCAGCGACTTGCTAGGGGRCTAGCAGCGGTGGCCGCTGGGCCTAACCAGTCC
>NZ_JBFULQ010000927.1:0-1419 GCF_054049815.1 Mesorhizobium sp. P5_C1
GTTTTCGCAGCGTGGCGCCGACATCGATGACATCCAGGAACGCAGTGCTATCGAAGCTGTGCTGAGCGAAGGTCTGTCGAAGCTCAAGGCAGGAGTTGCGGCGCTTGAGACAATCAGGGCGTCCAGACCACAATTGAGCCTGCGCAAATTTGCACCTTTAGCCCGCGGCCTCACGGTGGCGGGCTTTGTCACTTCTGTTGCCCAGGAACCTTCCGGCACGGCTGACCGTTGATTTCCAGAAAGGAGATCCTGGATATGAGCATCTTCTGGACCGCCATCACCTTTTGGGTTCTCGGCTCTCTCCCGGCCTCCATAGTCATCGGGAAATGCCTCAAAGAGGCTCGATTTGAGCCCGGTTTTTTCGTTTCCCCCGACGATTATTTCTGACCCTGTTGCCAAATTGTTGCCACGGATGGATTTTCGAAACGCTTGACAGTCTGACGGTTAAGTCATTGATTTCAATGGGGGGGCCCGGAGGGCGTATTAAAATCAATCGTGGCTGAGCCATCGTAGGGAATCCCCCGATGGCGACCTATAAATCCCGACTTGAATAAGATAGTTCCGTCGCTGCGACTTTTGGTTATTTCTGTACATTCGGGGCCAAGAAGCCACGCCTCCGCCGACGGCGATTCCGGCAACCAGCGCAAACGTCTTCTCACCTTTTGTGGATTCGACCGCGGCTGGACGTTCGATCTCCGGTTTACGGGGAGTCGCTTCGGGTCTCCACTCAGAGGGGACGTTTTGCTCAGCCGGCTGGCTAAATGCGCCGGCCGGCCGAACCGAGTAGCCTTATTCGGCTGCCAGCAGGTTGATCTTACTTTCCGCCATTTCGGTGAGCTTGCGATCGGTCGCCTGTTCTTCCCTGAGGTTCTTGGCCAACACGTTGGCGCAGTCGCTTCGGCCGAGCTGCTTGGCCCAGGCAATGAGCGTGCCGTACCGTGTCATCTCGTAGTGTTCGACGGCCTGTGCTGATGCAATCAGCGCCGCGTCCAGAACTTCCTTGTCATCGACGTCGCCGCTCACATCGTCGGCTTCCTCGAGAATGCCGTCGATTGCCGGGCAGTTGATTGTCTTGGCCTTGATGCCATGCAACTCGAACACTTGTTCGACGCGATCAATATGGCCCCTGGTCTGGTCGAGGTGTTTTTTGAATCCGGCTTTCAATTGCGTGTCGGTTGCCTTGTCGATCATCTTCGGCAGCGCTTTCTCGATCTGCTTTTCGGCGTAGTAGATGTCGCGCAACGTGTGCACGAAGAGATCGTCGAGTGTTTTGATGTCCTTCGAAAAGAAGCCCATGGCCTTGCCTTTCATTGCGCTCAATGTGGATTTCGGCGGCGGAGTTCCGCGCCACCCGCGAAGGCCGGGACAGGTCCCGGCTTGTCTGGTCAACGTACCGGTATCGAAGGGGTTCCTGATCTC
>NZ_JBFULQ010000928.1:0-1415 GCF_054049815.1 Mesorhizobium sp. P5_C1
TCGCTCCACTGTTCACGATCGACGACACGGTCGAGAACGTGCAGGACATGCGGCTCTACACCCCGCTGGAGCAGGCTGGGCGCGACATCTACACGCGCGAAGGTTGCTACGCCTGCCATTCTCAAATGATCCGAACACTGCGCGACGAGGTCGAACGCTACGGTCCTTATTCGCTCGCCGTTGAATCTAAATACGATCATCCGATGTTGTGGGGATCAAAGCGCAYGGGACCGGATCTGGCCCGCATCGGCGGCAAATATTCTGACGCCTGGCAGGTCGCCCACCTGATCAATCCCCGCGACGTCGTGCCGGAATCCGTCATGCCGAAATATGGCTGGCTGCAGCGCAACGCCCTGCGCATCGACGACCTCGGCGAGCATTTGGCCGCTCTCAGGGACGTCGGCGTTCCCTATACGGACGACATGATTGCCAACGCGACCCAGGATGCTCTCGGCCAGGCCGCTCCGGACGGTGATTTCGCCGCCGGCGTTGTCAAGCGCTACGGGCAGGCAACGCAGGTCAGGGCTTTTGACGGCGATCCGGGAACCATCACGGAAATGGATGCGCTGGTCGCCTATCTCCAGATCATGGGCCATCTCACCGACGCTGCCTACAAACAGGCGGCAGCCGCGGAGCCTGCAAAATGAACTTCGACCATGACACCGTCGTCGGCTTCACGAAGAGCTGGGGGCTGTTCTACCTGATCGCTATGGCAGTTGGCGTCCTGATCTATGTTTTCTGGCCTTCGAACTTAGAGCGGTTCCACGCGGCCAAGAAGAACATCCTCGATGAGGACGACAAGCCATGGAAGTAGGCGAACGCGATCCCGTCACCGGGCAGCTGACGACGGGTCATGAATGGAACGGCATAAAGGAGCTCTACACTCCGGTACCGCGGGTCGTGATCTTGTTTCTCGTCCTCACGACCCTGTTCGCGGTGGGATACTGGATCCTTATGCCTGCTTGGCCCTTGGGGCGGACCTACACGAAGGGCCTGCTTGGGGTCGATCAGAAAACGACGGTCGAACGTCAGGTCGAAGAGGCCACCGCCGAACGCGCGGTATGGACGAAGCGGATTGACGAGATGGATTTCCCGGCGATCAGGGCGGACCCCGCGCTGATGGAAACCGTGCGCGAAGCCGGAGCGACGCTCTTCAAGGACAATTGCGCGGCGTGCCACGGAGCTCGTGGCACAGGAGGTAAGGGTTTTCCCGACCTGACGGCAGCCGCATGGCTGTGGGGCGGCAATCCAGAGACGATCGTCGAAACGCTGCGCGTTGGGATCAATTCGGCGCATGACGAAACACGGGTCTCGCAGATGCTCGCCTTCGGCCGTGACGGAATCCTCAGCCTAGCGCAGATCAACGATGTGCGTGCCTACGTTCAGTCTCTCGGCGGGTCGACCGAACCCACCGT
>NZ_JBFULQ010000929.1:0-1415 GCF_054049815.1 Mesorhizobium sp. P5_C1
GGATTAGCGAGTCAAATCGGGCGTGGAGCGGAGCTTGGGAAATATCTTTCAGCCGACGGAACGTTTGTGCTCGCCCGGTGTTATCACCCTGMTCCCCGCATAGGGATCATAAAGGGCCTTGCCCCTCTTGGCCCTAGTTTGAGTCCGCTGTCTCCCCGGCAGCGGACCCGACGCATTTCAGTGATCGTCGGCATCCTGTTCCATAGCCTTACGAATCAGTAAGTCGTCGGTCCGCGCAAAGCCAGATAACCATCACCGTCGGCAGCGAACGGCACTTTGCTGCCCGGCGGCCTCCACCTGCCGAAAATCAAAGGCCCGCTGCCCGCTCTCAGTCTGCTGGCGGCGGGCTTTTCGCCCAAGGGGGCATTGGTGGTGACTACGCAGCGGAGGCGGAACGRCTTCATAARAGCATMGTCCAGCCGYTKCTATCRCCYASCAGCGAGCAYTACCGGGCRCTCCARCGSACCCAYGAAGCGCTGCTGAAGACGGTSAAGGACRTCACCGGCAAGGATTCGCCGTTCATTCAATGGTTCGGAACAGGGCCTGTGCGGCCTCCCAAGGCTGGGTAGCGCCATCCCATGACCATGAAATATCTGTTCGTCGAGGACACGCTCGGCAAGAAGTACAGATCGGGTCGGGGCTTTCCGTCACTGCATGACGTGCCGCCGGCATGCCGACCTCGATATCCAAGCGCTGGTTGACCGTCTCGGCGAAGATTACGGCTGCCTACACTGGGATTTGATCCGGGTCCTATTCTGCCAGCCCTGCCGTGACGCAGGGCGCCCTGACCGAAACATCGCGTTCACCAGCCACCCGAAGACACCAGGGCAGCGACGCTCAGACTAAGCGGCCCGGCATCTCCGCACGGCGGGGGGCCAGCAGACTGTCGGGCCTGACCGGCGCGGGTTGGGGAGCGAGCCGGCTGGTGAAAATATACGCTTTCGCTAATATGTTCGGGACCTATCCGTAAGAACGATGGAAGCAGCAAAAGGTGGAGCACAAGCCGGAAAAGATCTAATCGGTAGGCCAAAGCGATGGCGAAGGGGTTCGACGACAAAGGGAGGGAGCACAAATGGCCGCCTATCTTATCGCGGATGTAGACATAAAAGACGCTGCCGCGTTCGAGGAATACCGGCGGGATGTTCCGGCCACCGAGGCGCGCTACGGCGGGCGATACTTAGGTCGTGGCGGTGCGACCAAGGTTCTGGAAGGTGACTGGGAGCCACACCGTTTGGTTATTATCGAATTCCCCGATATGGCGTCATTGATGAGCTGGTACAATTCGCCGGAGTACGCCCGCCTGATCGAGATTCGAAAACGTTGCGCCAACACCAGGATCATTGCGCTGGAAGGGATCACAACACCCATTGTCTGACGGTGCCGCGAAGCGCCTTTAGGCCAGTGGGACTTCAGTC
>NZ_JBFULQ010000930.1:0-1414 GCF_054049815.1 Mesorhizobium sp. P5_C1
GTCGCCGCCGGTTGTCTTCGTGAAGAAACCAGAGGACCGATGGAATCGGTGAAATGGTCGAAATTATTAGCTTTGAACTGGCGAAGGCCAGACAGCGCGTAAAGCGCGCCGGGCGCTTCCTGGACCGAGCAAACAAGCAACTGGACGACGACTGCGGCGTTGCTCTCAGCCTTGCGCTGTGCGCCAGGATCCGGACTGACCAGGCTCGAGTGATCGACGCACGGGAGCGCTTTCGGAAGGTCCCCCTGTGCCGTATTACTGAGGATTTGGCGCCATGATGTTGTTCGAACCACTCAACTCTGACGGGCACAAGCGCAGCGTGATTTACCATGCCGCTCGGTTGACGATGATCCAAGAACGAATGCTGAAGCGCTTCGATAAGGTCGACGAAGCGGCCCACAAGGTCCAGGCAGCAGCGGAAACCTTCGCCGAGACTGTTCGGCCCGCCGGAAGCACTGAGACGCTCGGTATGTGATTCCGTCCCCGCGACGGTGCGGCACGCGTTCATGGCAACCACCCGGCGACGACGTGTGACAGGCTGTAGCCAACTGTGACGGAACCTACACAGCCGGGAGAGGGTTTCCCGAACCCGAACTTTGACGCGATTTCGGATGCCGAGGAGCGTATTAAGTGCGCCGAACTCGCACTGCGTCGCACTGAAGAGATGCCGAAAACATCGCGCGCGCGGGTTGAACCAGGTCGGCGTCTCATTCGTCGCGGGCCTCAGGCCAGCGCCRCAAAAAACTCCCTTTCGAGCACTGCAGCCACAGCGTCGACGGATGCCGAGCGCGGCGCATCGTGCGCGGCTTTCCGCTAAACGGAAGGCAAAGTGACACCGCCTATCCATCGCCGAAGAGCTTGAGAGYGCCGCCGACCGTATCGCGGACATGTCGCGGGCGGATCTTCAGATCATTCTCCGCCGCGCTGCCTTAAGCGAGACGGATGGGCGCGCATAGGGCCATTCGTATGCCCGCCATTTGGTCTGTTAGGCGTCGCGCGCAACGGATACCCTAGTCGCCCTGGCCGGCGCTTTTTTCAGGCAACCTCGAAAGTGGCGCCGGCCATTGCACAGCGCGAAGGCGGACGCAGTGCGCCCTGCCTTCGACGTTGTTAGCCCCCCATCTTCTTTGCCATCGCGCAGAAATCTGCGTGCGAYTTGTTRAGTGTGGTATCKCCGCAGTCYTTCAACACCGCCTTCTGTTCATCGGGTTTCATAGACATCCATGCGGTCTTGAAATCCGCTTCTGTCCTCAACGTTTTCATGCCGGCATCGGTGAAGAASGGCGACATCTTTGCCGGRTCGTCGAGCGCGGATGTACTRCCAGCAAGWGCSGCACCAGTCATCATCGTAAGCGCCAYCGCGCCCATTGTGAGCATCTTGATGTTCATTGTTTCCTCCGTSGTTAGGTCCGTT
>NZ_JBFULQ010000931.1:0-1407 GCF_054049815.1 Mesorhizobium sp. P5_C1
CGCCATAGGTGCCCGTCGCGTCGCCGCTCCAGGTCGCCGTCGCCAGGTGATCGACATCCGAGGAGGTCAGCGTGCCCGACGCCGACGGCGTCCCGGCGACAACCGTGCCGTTGTCCAGGTTGCCGGCCTCGACAACCGTGCCGGCATCCTGGCCGACCGCCGTCGTGATCACCGGGCTGTCGTTGGTGCCGGTGATGGTGATGGTGAGCGTGGTCGAGGAGGTAGCCCCATTGGCATCCTTGACCGTGTAGGTAAACTGATCCGTCGCCGTGGCGCCCTGGGCCAGTGCATTGGTGTCGGCATCGGCATTGTTGAGCGTATAGGTGTAGCTGCCATTCGACCCGATGGTGACCGAGCCGTAGGTCCCAACCACTGCCAAGCCGACATTGCCGGCGCCGCCGTTGACGGCCGAAACCGTCTTGCTGTCGCCACTGTCGACGTCGGTGTCGTTGGTCAGCACGTTGCCGATGGCGGAGGCGTCGCCTGCGAACGGCGTGTTGCCGGGGTTGACGCCGGCCTCGGTGACCGCATCGCCAACATTGGTGTCGGCGACGGCGATCGGGCCGTCGTTGGTGCCGGTGATGGTGATGGTGAGCGTGGTCGAAGAGGTGGCCCCATTGGCATCCTTGACCGTGTAGGTAAACTGATCCGTCGCCGTGGCGCCCTGGGCCAGCGCATTGGTATCGGCATCGGCATTGTTGAGCGTATAGGTGTAGCTGCCATCCGACCCGATTGTGACCGAGCCGTAGGTCCCAACCACTGCCAAGCCGACATTGCCGGCGCCGCCGTTGACGGCCGAAACCGTCTTGCTGTCGCCAACGTCGACGTCGGTGTCGTTGGTCAGGACGTTGCCGATGGCGGAGGCGTCGTCTGCGAACGGCGTGTTGCCGGGGTTGACGCCGGCCTCGGTGACCGCATCGCCAACATTGGTGTCGGCGACGGCGATCGGGCCGTCGTTGGTCCCGGTGACGGTGATGGTCAGCTGCGCAGTATCCGTAAGCCCGTGCGGGTCACGGACGGTGTATGTAAACACCTCAGTGACGGTGACCCCGTTCGCCAGCGCATTGGTGTCCACGTCGCTATTATTGAGGGCGTAGGTATAGGTGCCGTTGGCATTCAAGGTCAGTGAGCCATAGGTGCCCACCAATGCAGATCCGACCGTGCCAACACTTCCTGATCCGGATTCCGTACCTGTCCGGACCGCCGACACGACCAGCGACGCCTGGCCGTCGTCGGAATCGGTGTCGTTGGTCAGCACATTACCTGCCGCCGAGGAGTCACCCCCAAGGAGTGCATTCGCTGGGCCAACGCCGGCCTCGCGCACCTGGTCGGCAGCGTTGGTATCGTTGAAGCCGACGGGCGAAGTTGGATCGAGACCGACTGAAACCTGCTCGATCGCGGAGACCT
>NZ_JBFULQ010000932.1:0-1404 GCF_054049815.1 Mesorhizobium sp. P5_C1
CTCGAGCACGGTGTGCGAAGCACACGTGCGCCGGTACGCATCATAGCCGAAAGGAGACATATCTTCACTATCCATGGGGTAGCTATATATCATACAGGTACATACTGGACAAKGGACTATTACTATCCAAATTATAGTGGCACCAACCAAGCAGGAGAACATCCCATGCGTGCCGTTATCCAGAATTCCGTCGGCGGACCCGACGTCCTGGTCACTGCCAATCAGCCCGACCCTACGCCAAAGGCCGGCGAGGTGCTGGTCCGTGTCAAGGCAGCCGGCATCAATCCGGTCGATGGCTCCGTCCGGGCCGGCTATTACCCCCTGCTCGGCGAGCCACCCTTCATCCTGGGCTGGGATATCTCGGGAACCATCGAGGCGCTGGGCGCCGGCGTCACCGGCTTCAAGGTCGGCGACGAGGTGTTCGGCATGCCGCGCTTCCCCAAGCAGGCCGCCGCTTACGCCGAACTGGCGGCTGTGCCAGCCGATGAAATCGCGCTGAAGCCGAAGGGCGCCGACCACATCGAGGCAGGCGCATTGCCGCTGGCCGGCCTCACCGCCTGGCAAGGCTTGGTCCGCCATGGCGGGCTGAAATCAGGGCAGCGCGTGCTGATCCACGCGGCAGCCGGCGGCGTTGGCCATCTGGCGGTGCAGATCGCCAAGGCGCGAGGCGCCTACGTCATCGCCACCGCCAGCCCGCAAAAGCTCGATTTCGTCCGCTCGCTCGGCGCCGATGAGGTTCTCGATTATACCAAGGGCGATTTCGCCGACACGGTTGGCGACATCGATCTCGTGCTGGAGCCGATTGGCGGCGACCATGCCGATCGTTCGCTGAAGGTGGTCAGGAACGGCGGCGTGCTGGTGTCTTTGCTGAACGTGAATGACGCCACCAGGGCGCAGGCCAGCGCGCGCGACATAAGGGTCGAGCGCATGTCGGTGGTGCCTGACCGCCAAGGCCTGCTGGAACTTGCCCGGTTGATCGATGCGAAAAAGCTCGCCGTCCATGTGGCGAAAAGCTTCCCGCTCGAGCAGGCAGGTGCGGCGCACGCCTTTCTTGCCACCAAGCCGATCGGCAAAGTGGTGCTGACGGCCTGAGCGCCAAAAAGACTCGCTTTAAACAAAAGGGCGCGGAGTGCCGCGCCCTTTGATCTTTGTTCTGACCGGCTCGATCTCAGTGTTTGAGCAGGATCTTTTCCGAAAACCGGATTCCACTTTTCGGGATGATGCCCTAATGCCGGTATTGCTGGATGCGCGTGGTGCGCAGACCGGCAAGCCCATATTCGTCGATCGACGCCTGCCAGGACAGGAATTCCTCGGTGGTGAGCTTGTAGCGCTGGCATGCCTCTTCAAGGCTCAAAAGCCCGCCGCGCACCGCCRCAACCACTTCCGCCTTACGCCGGATAACCC
>NZ_JBFULQ010000933.1:0-1403 GCF_054049815.1 Mesorhizobium sp. P5_C1
GTGCCGTAGTTCTGCTTGAACTCGTCGAATTCGGAGCCATCGACGATCCGCGCGATCACTTCGCGCACGTCATAGGGCTGGCGCAGGTCCGTCGGCACGATGCCGTAGAGCTCATCGGCTGCGTGAAGCGGCGGAATCGATTTCTGTAAGTGCAGCTGTACAGTCTTGTTCCGATTCAGGTTTTTGACGATACGGCGGCAGATGGCAAGCGCATGGTCGTCATCCAGCGCATAGTGGTCGGCAACGCCGGAAAGCCGCGTGTGCACGTCCGCGCCACCGAGGTCTTCCGCGCTGACGTCTTCACCAGTGGCCGCTTTCACCAGCGGCGGGCCGCCGAGGAAGATGGTCGCCTGGTTGCGCACCATGATCGTCTCGTCGGACATCGCCGGCACATAGGCGCCGCCCGCCGTGCAGGAACCCATGACGCAGGCGATCTGCGGGATTCCGGCCGCCGACATGTTGGCCTGGTTGTAGAAGATGCGGCCGAAATGCTCGCGATCGGGAAACACCTCGTCCTGGTTGGGCAGATTGGCGCCGCCGCTGTCGACCAGATAGATGCAAGGCAAATTGTTCTGCAGCGCGATCTCCTGCGCCCGCAGATGCTTTTTCACCGTCAGCGGATAATAGGTGCCGCCCTTCACCGTCGCGTCGTTGACGACGACCATGACCTCGGTGCCTTCGACGCGACCGATGCCGGCGATCATGCCGGCCGCGGAAATCTCCTCGCCATACATCGACCATGCGGCGAACTGGCCAATCTCGAGGAAGGGCGAGCCGATGTCCAGCAACTGCGCAAGGCGCTCGCGCGGCAACAGCTTGCCACGCGAGACGTGGCGCTCACGTGCCTCCTCCGAGCCACCGCGCTCGACGCTTGCAGCCTTGTCCGCAATGTCGGCGACCAGCGCCTGCATGCGCTCGGCATTGGCGCGAAAGGTGTCGGAGGACGGGGAGATCTGGGTTTGCAATACCGCCATTGCCAAACTCTACGCTTGAGCCAGGAGCTTGCCGTTACGGCGCTCGAAAATCTTGTCGGACAGCAGATTGAAGCCATCCTTGAATGTAACGTCTATTGTCTGCCTGGCCGCGTTTTGCGCCTTCGGATTGCTTGCGTCAAAGACGAACAATTGGTCACGACGCGGCACCGCGAACAAGACGTCGCCGGGGAATTTCGCACTGATCGAAAGCCAGAATTCATCGAGCAGAACGAGGCTCGTTGAAAGCATCGTATTGCCGTCGACGTAGTACAGATGAAGGATATCGGACCCGCCGTCGGAGACGATTTTGGGCAGCCATTTTTTGACGTTGTTCAGCGCTATAACGCGCAAATCAGACAGCGCCCGTGCGGGGAAATCCTTTGGCGCAACGGGTGATAGCGAGTCGGGAAGGTCGGCCATGTATACGAC
>NZ_JBFULQ010000934.1:0-1398 GCF_054049815.1 Mesorhizobium sp. P5_C1
CGTATTTTCTCACGTGAACGGCATCAAATCGAGAACCGGTGGCCGGCATCTTATGAATGTGCCTCATTGGTAACCTGCCGGGTTTTCGGATAAGGCGCGCCCTCGCTTTGTCATTGACGTGCCGTCACTCTGCAGCGGGACCCGTACCGGGAGGGCGGGGAATGCATGAGAGCCGCCGGCGCAGTGGACTAACTGCACCACAGCGGCCACGCCCCAATGGCAGCAGGAACGGCGGCCCAGGCATCTCGGGCCCCCAGTGCCCGCATTGCTCATCACATCTTTAAGAATCCGTGGAACGGAGCCGCGTCTCGACGGTTACATTAGCTCAACCTTGAGAAGGAGGTAGCCATGAAGAAGCTCCTGCTTGTTTCGGTTATCGCCATTGCTTCGGCGGCGGCGATGATCGCCCCCGCGGATGCCGGTAGTCGCTTCACGATCGGCATCGGCGGCTATGCCGACGACTATTACGGCGGCGGCTATTACAATGGTTATGGCGACTACGGCGATCGCTACGCCTATCGCCGCTACTACCAGGACGAGTCCTACGACAACGGCTACAGGCCGCGTTATTACCACCGGCACCACCGTTGCCACATCGAACTGGTCAAGCACTGGCGCCATCACCACAGGATCATCGAGGAAATCCGCGTCTGCGGATGACCTGATCCGGGAAGACTGATCCGACCGGCATTGYCGGTCGGGTCGCCTGTCACCGGACCCTTCTCCCCACCATCATCCCATAATGCACCGCCAGCAGGTCCAGCCCGACCTTCAAGAGCTTCGTCACCACATCCCGCCCCTCGCCGGTCTGTTCGGCCAGGCCCTTGATCGAGCCGCCGGCGCAGCAGACTTTCTGCACCACGACAGCCACCTCCCAATGGCAGAGCGCCCTGCTCGCGGCGGCGTGGGCGCGGCCGGCATCGAGCACGCTGTCGGCGATGCCGCCGCCGTGCCGACCGCCGTCGACGCGCTCGCTCCAGCGCATCGGCTTCACGCTCGCCTGCTGGCTGCAGCGGAAATCCTCGCGGTAGCGCAACCCGGCCTCGCGCTGCTGGCGCGACAGCGAGGTGATGCCCAGCAGCGGATCCACATTGCGCACCCGCACGATGCCGCCGGTGGAGGTGTAGCCGTCATTCGACACCTCGTAGACGCGGCCCGCTTCCAGCGTGCCCGCAGCCAGCCGCTTGCGACCGAAGTCATCGTCCTTCAGCGCGAAATCATGGCCGATCTCGCGGCGGATGCGCACCTGCTCGGCCTCGCCCTTTGGCAGTTTTGGTGCCTGCGGTCTTGCAGCTCTGGTTCTCTTGCTCACGGGAGGCTCCTGGTTGGGGTGTTGGGATTGGGTTGGGCCGTGCGGAACCTGGGTTCCTCGCCCCCGCAGAGCGGGGGAGAGGTGGC
>NZ_JBFULQ010000935.1:0-1397 GCF_054049815.1 Mesorhizobium sp. P5_C1
GGAGACGTACTTCTGGTTTCGCAAGAATTCGAGCAAGAGACCAGTCAGACACCCGAAACGCCTGGCGGCGACCAGGCCGGCAGCACAGGCAACGCAAAATGACGAATGTCGACCTACGGCAAATAGAGGATGTCGTCATCGCAATTTCAAGTGCCGAAAAACGCATCGTCGGCCTTACATCTGCCGAAAGCGATAGGCTCGTTGAATCGGTTGCCTGGGGCGCCGCGGAATTTCTGGCGCGGTCAGGCAGATCGGTGCTGCTCATCGATCTTCAACAGGTTATCCGTGAGAATCAAGGCTCTGCCAGCCCCCTCTCCGACATGCTTGGAGACAGAAACATCACCCACAAGCAGCAGGGCCTGGATGTCATCACGTTGACACCCGACCCGGAGAGCCGTTACGCGTTTGCCGACAGCGCTCAGCTTAGGACGATCCTGGAAGGTTTTCTTGAAGTCTACCAGTTCATTCTTCTCGAACTGGGACCGGTCCTTGCGGTTACGTCGGCTAAACTGAACCCACTGCCTCTGGGGGGTGCATGCGACTATCTTCTGCTGATCTGCCCTCGCGGCTCCACCAAACGGTCGCAGCTGCGAAGCGTCGTCGAGAAATTGAGGGCGGCGCGGTGCACCATTGGAGGCGTTATCCTAAACGAAGACCGTTATTCGAGCATGGGAGTTGAGATCGCGTCGATCGCCTCCTGGCTTCTCTGGCCCATGCCCCAGCTGCGGAGGCGCGTCCAGAATTGGGCCATAAACAGCGATCTACTCAACTGATGTTTGTCCGCTCCGCGATTCGCTACGGTGCGTCATCGGCCCAGCAGGATCGTCAGCAGACGCCGCGCCTTGGCGCCAGCCTAGGAAAGACCCGCCCAAGTCTTCTTCATGCCTGCCGTCCGGCAGCTGCCCCAATGCCGCGAATATAGGGCATCGCCGGCATGCGCGAAGAAGTCCTCCTCGCTGCCGCAATGACCATAGGCACATTGCTGCTTTGGGCCGTGTCGCCGAACCCGTTCGTGCCTCTTTTGGCTGCAGTGGCGCTGCTCAGCGTGGCGGCCGCCTTGTGGTTCCCGTCATTGACCCTGCTGCTGTTCGTGATCTTCTCAATGTTCCGCCTGCATGAAGTTTTCCCAGTTTTGCAGCCGCTGCAAATACCGCTTGCCTTGAGCGTACTCGGTCTCGCCTCCGTGGCATGGCACCTGGTGCTCTCCCGCCGCATCACGGCCTATTTTTCAGCGGAAATGAAGGCGCTCCTCGTTTTTGCACTTCTCGTCTCGCTTGGAGTCTTGACGGCGAAATCGCACGTGCTGGCGTATTCCTACTGGTCCGAGAATTTCATCAAGGTGATCCTTATCACGTTCGCACTCGGCTGGACATTGCGCGAACCGGCGGGTTTCAGGG